>JAUPUP010000182.1 GCA_030917485.1 Pseudomonadota bacterium | reverse complement strand
GACCTTGAGGTATTAACCTTAGATCGTGAAGTATTATTATTAAAAGCAATGAATGCACCTAAGATTGCACAATTGATTTATAATGGCTTTTGGTTTAGTCCGGAAATGAAAATGCTGCTTGCAGCAAATGATGTTAGCTTACAGTATATTAACGGTAATGTAAATCTTTCATTATATAAGGGTAATGTGATTGTTAATGGACGAGGTTCGCCAAATTCACTGTATGATCATGGTATTGCTAGCATGGATAAGTTAGGTGATTATGATCAAATGGATGCTAAAGGGTTCATTAAGCTCAACGCCTTACGGCTTAAAAAGCAGCAGCCGTAATTGTTGCAGATTTATCTAAATATACTAAAGATTCAGTTTTAGCTTCGCAAGTAAACCAAAGATGAAGAGTATATGCAGAGTAGTATTTTTATTCGTTTATATAACATTTATAAGTGACAATATGACAAAATACAGAGTTAGCTTCGCAAAAAAACAAAGGCGAAGAGTGTAGAGTTATAGAGGAATAATTAAAATGAGCAGGTATTTAAGCCCAAGTAATGATATAGCATTTAAAAAAATTTTTGGAGAAGTTAAGAATAAAGACATATTGATACATTTTCTAAATGATGTACTTGGCAAAGACGGTTATGATGCTATTGCTGATGTAATTATAAATGATCCAGTGCAGCAGCCGGAAATTGCCGGGGCTAAGCAAAGTATTCTTGACATACTGTGTACGGATAATAAAGGCACACGCTATATAGTAGAAATGCAGGTAGCTCCACATCGTGGTTTTGAAAAGAGAGCG
Organism: Pseudomonadota bacterium; assembly: GCA_030917485.1. Classification (GTDB taxonomy): domain Bacteria; phylum Pseudomonadota; class Gammaproteobacteria; order Burkholderiales; family UBA11063; genus Aquella. The sequence goes on along the minus strand of JAUPUP010000182.1, from coordinate 21,491 downwards.
CAATATTATGCGGCTAAGGTATATAGTGGACAAGCAAAAATTGGCGATAGATATTATGAATTAAAGGAAGTAATTTTTTTGGCAATACTCGATTTTGAGAAATTTCCAAAGAAGACAGCGTATAAATCAAGTCATGTGATTTTAGATAAAGAAACGTATGAGCATGATTTAAAAGATTTTTCATTTACTTTTATTGAATTACCTAAATTTACTAAAACTAACCCCGAAGATTTGCTAACCTATGAAGAAAAGTGGTGCTATTTTTTTAAGCATGCAAGTGAGCCAGATAATATGCGCTGGTTTTTTTCCACAATTAAAGATGAAAACGAGGTAATCCATAGAGCATATAATATACTTGAGGCGCATAATTGGACAGAGGAAGAGCTTGCGTTATATGATAAGATGGAAAAAATTAATATGGATATACGAGCTAGAGAAGATTATATAATTGAGAAAGTTGAAAATGCTGAGAAAGCATTAAACCAAGCCAAAGAAGAGAATGCTCGTGTGGTAGAAGAGAATGCTCGTGTGGTAGAAGAAAATGCTCGTGTGGTAGAAGAAAGAGATGTGGCAAAAAAGGCTGCTGCTGAGGCAGAGAAAATTGCTGCTGAGGCAGAGAGAGCTGCTGCTGAGGCCGAAATGGCTTTAAGGAAAGCCGAGGCAGAAAAGTATGCTGTGGAGAAAGCTGTGGCTGCTGCTATAACAAAAAGTATGGCAGAAAGTAGAGAAGATAGTCAGATTAGTATTGCATTAAATTTAAAGAAAAGTGGAAAAATGTCTGATGAAGATATATCATCTGCAACTGGTTTATTATTATCTGTAGTTAAAGAATTAAATTGAGAGAATTGAGAGAATTGAGAAAATGGTTTCGCCGATGAATTGTAGTGGGTAAAAGAATTGTAGTGGGTAAAAATTTATGGTGCAAGATTTAGCTAATTTTAGTATAAGGTGATATATAAGTGATACATAAAATTAGTCAGGTGTTTATTGCTGACAACTTTCACAATGCTGTTTTGGTACTAAATGATGGCAAGTGTTTTTTAGGTAATGGAATAGGCATAACTGGCAAAACTAGTGGGGAAATTTGTTTTAATACCAGTATGACTGGTTATCAGGAAGTGTTGACTGATCCATCTTATGCTCAGCAAATTATAACTTTTACTTTTCCGCACGTGGGAAATGTAGGGTGTAATCCTGATGATGCAGAATCCAATACAGTTTTTTGCAATGGTTTGGTTATTCGTGAACCAATCAGCGAAGCATGTAATTACAGGGCTGCTGAGTCGTTAAATGAATGGTTGATAAACAATAAAATTATTGGGATTAGCAATATTGATACTCGAGAATTGACTCGATATATTACTAAAAATGGAGCGCAAGGGGCAATTATTTATCATGCAGTGCTTGGTGAAGAAATTAATCTTTGGGAGTTGCAGGAAGAAGCAAGCAGGATTAGCGATCTAAATAAGGTTGAGCTAGCTAAACTTGTGACTACAAAAAAACACTATGAAAGTAATGAATCATTATTTGATTTGAAAACAAACAAATACCCCATGGCTAGAGGATCTGGAGAAAAATTTGAAGAGTTGGGGCCACTTAATAAGGTAGTGAAATCCAAAAATGTAGTTGTGATTGATTATGGAGTTAAACGCAATATTTTATGCTGTTTGGTTGAGAGTGGTTGTCGGGTAACTGTTGTTTCGGCAACTGCCAGTTTTGCAGAAATTATCGCCTTACAGCCAGACGGTGTGTTTTTGTCCAATGGTCCTGGTGATCCTCAGGCAACTTATAACTATGCTAAAGAAGTGCTGTTGCAGCTTATTAATTCGAATATTCCAATTTTTGGTATTTGTATGGGGCATCAACTATTAGCTTTGGCTCTTGGATTGAATACGGTGAAAATGGCGCAGGGACATAGGGGAGCTAACCATCCAGTAAAAAACTTAATTACTAACAAAGTTGAGATTACTAGCCAGAATCATGGGTTTTGTGTAGAAATAGATAATAGCACTAATAATAATTGCAGCAGTAGTGATAACATTTGTAGTAACGGTAGCCAAGAGTTTAGCCTAAAGACTGGTTGTGGCAGCATTAATGATATTGAGATTACCCATATTTCCTTGTTTGATAGAAGTATTGAAGGTATAGAGCATAAGCATAAGCCTATTTTTTCGGTGCAATATCATCCTGAGAGTTCTCCTGGTCCGGAAGATAGTCGTTATTTATTTGATAAATTTGTCTCTATGATGATTAAATAAATAAGTCTATATGATGTCTTTATGTGAGTAAATAAAATAATCAAATTTAATCAAATTGAACATATAAAATGTAAAAAGGTAGGCATATGCCAAAAAGAACAGACTTAAAAAAAATATTAGTTATTGGTGCAGGTCCGATAGTTATTGGGCAGGCTTGTGAATTCGATTATTCTGGAACTCAGGCATGTAAGGCGTTAAAGGATGAGGGTTATTTTGTAATTTTAATTAATTCTAATCCCGCTACCATCATGACTGATGAAAATCTAGCTGACAGAACTTATGTTGAACCAATTACTGCTGAATTTTTAGAGAAAATTATTGATAAGGAGCGTCCCGACGCTATTTTGCCTACAGTTGGCGGGCAAACTGCATTAAACTGTGCTTTGCAGTTGTGGAAAAACGGTGTTTTAGATAAATATAAAGTTAGTTTAATCGGTGCACAGCCCGATGCGATAGATAAAGCAGAAAATCGGGAGCGGTTTAACCAAACTATGCATTCAATTGGGCTTGATGTAGCTAAAAATGTAGTGGTTAATAGTTTGCAACAAGCATTAGCTGCACTGGATTTTATTGGATTGCCGGCAATTATTCGCCCTTCATTTACCTTGGGTGGCAGTGGTGGCGGAATTGCCCACACTAAAGATGAGTTTATTAAGATTGTTAGTTATGGTTTGGCCATATCGCCGACCAATGAAGTATTGATTGATGAATCATTGCTTGGGTGGAAAGAATATGAAATGGAAGTGGTGCGGGATGGTAACGATAATGCAATTATCATTTGCTCTATAGAAAATATAGATCCAATGGGTGTGCATACTGGAGACAGTATTACCGTTGCACCTGCATTAACTTTGACTGATAAAGAATATCAAAATATGCGCAATGCGTCCATTGCAGTATTGCGGGCAATTGGGGTTGAAACTGGCGGGTCTAATGTGCAGTTTGCGATTAACCCTGCCGATGGTAGAATGATTGTAATTGAGATGAATCCGCGAGTTTCGCGTTCTTCTGCTTTGGCATCTAAGGCAACTGGCTTCCCTATTGCTAAAATAGCGGCTAAATTAGCTGTTGGTTATAATTTGGATGAATTAAAAAATGATATTACTCGGTTTACACCGGCGTCGTTTGAGCCAACCCTTGATTATATAGTAACTAAAATTCCACGCTTTGCTTTTGATAAATTTGGTGAACAGAATAATCTATTGACTACTTCAATGAAATCGGTTGGAGAGGTTATGGCAATTGGCAGAAATTTTGCGGAAAGCCTGCAAAAAGCTTTGCGTTCTCTAGATATTGGATTAACTGGGCTAAATACGCCTAAAAATAATGAGTTAAGCGCGGCTGCTACCTTATTGCAAAAGCAAGAAATTATAAAAAAATATCTGGCACGTGCAACTCCAGAGCGGTTGCTTTATATTGCCGAAGCATTTCGCTGTGACTTATCAATTAATGAGGTAAATCAGCTTACCCACTATTCTACTTGGTTTTTAGAGCAAATGCATCGTATAGTTGCCAAAGAGAGCGAAATTCAAAATAATCCTGATTTATTAAATGATCGTAGGGTTTTGGTGGAGTTAAAAAAACTTGGATTTTCTGATAAGCGTATTGCTGAAGTTAGTAAAATGAATGAGGCTGATATTTTAGACAAGCGTAGGCACTATAAAATTCATCCAGTATATAAAACTATTGATACTTGTGCGAGTGAATTTGTTTCATATACTCCTTACTTATATTCATGTTATGAAGATGATGGGTTTAAGCGCGGTGAGTGCGAGTCAAATGTAGGGGTTAATAAAAAAGTAATTATTCTTGGCGGCGGACCTAACCGGATTGGGCAGGGCATTGAATTTGATTATGCTTGCTGTCATGTGGCAATTGAAATGAAGCGGATTGGAATTGAGGCAATTATGGTTAATTGTAATCCGGAGACGGTTTCTACCGATTATGATACTTCAGATAAACTATATTTTGATCCGTTATATTATGAAGATGTAATTGAGTTAGTACAAAATGAGCAAAGTAATGGAGTATTATTAGGGGTTATTGTTCAGTTTGGCGGACAAACTCCGCTTAAATTGGCGCATCATTTGCATAGCGCGGGAATAAAGATTTTGGGTACTTCTTTAGACAGTATCGACTTAGCGGAAGAGCGCGGCAGGTTTAAGGAATTTTTGCATAGGTTAAATATATTACAGCCGAAAAATGATGTATGTTATTCTTTAGATAAAATTGAGGATATATGTAATTATATTGGTTATCCGGTAGTAATCCGTCCATCTAATGTGCTGGGCGGGCGAGCCATGGCAGTGTTGTCGAATGAGGCTCAGCTTGCTGAATATTTGAAGGATAATCATGACCATATTTTAGACGGGGCAATCTTAGTTGACAAGTTTTTAGATGAAGCTATTGAGCTGGATGTGGACGCTATTTGTGATGGAAGTAGCGTGTATATTGCTGGTATAATGGAACAAATTGAATATGCTGGAGTACATTCAGGAGATTCGGCATGCATATTGCCACCGTACAATGTAAGTGCAGGTATACTAGATAAAATTAAACAATATACTACCGCAATTGCGCTTAATTTGAAAGTGCTGGGCTTATTAAATATTCAGTATGCATTAAAAGATGATCAAGTGTATGTGCTTGAAGTTAATCCAAGAGCATCACGAACAGTACCGTTTGTGGCTAAAGCTACAGGAGTTCCAGTTATAAAATTAACGGCTCAGGTCTTGATTGGAGCAAAATTGCGTGAATTAAATCTGCCATTAACTAGTGATTGTTTAACGGAAAATATGATGTCGCCACCATTTAATGGCTATTATGCAGTAAAAGAAGTTACTTTTCCTTTTGCCAGATTTGAAATTGCAGATACTGTTTTAGGGCCAGAAATGAAATCTACTGGGGAGGTTATGGGGATAGATCTTGATCCCAGAATTGCTTTTGCTAAGGCACAAATAGCGGTTAATAATTTTATTTTATTAAACCCTGGTGCAAAGGTTTTAGTTTTGTCGAATGGGCTGCATATTGATAATTTTACGCTTATTATGGAGTTATTAGTTGAGGCGGATTGTGAATGTTATACTGATGCGGCTGTTGATACGAATGAAGTTATAGACCATATATATACGCATATACATAAAATTAATCACGAACAAATAGCCGATATGATAAATAGCGGAGCTGTATCTTTGGTAATTATCTGTGGGGATATGGACGGGTGGGAAAAATTAAGGCGTTTAATTGTTTTAAATCGTATTCCATATTGTTCAACTCCAGAAACTGCTCTATTGTACCTTAAGGCAAACATTAAGTACAATGAATATAGTAAAAGCAAAAAAATTAAAGTAGTACCATTGCAGCAATTGAATGGTTAAATTAAACATAGATTAACCATATTTTAGTTACGGTTTTTAAATTTTGACTAATTTATGTTTGACAAAAACGGCTAAATTTTGTATAATCTTGCGTATATGGTTGAGTTAAACATGGTTCTATTTAAATTATTTGAGTTGTGATAGGTGCGGTTTTTAAATTTAACATGCTGTTAATGCGTTGATTTTCAATCCCGTAATTTGACGCTAAATTAATTTATTTTATGTATGGCTTAAGGTGTGGTTTAATAACGTCATCAAGTGCTGTAAAAAGCAGATGGATATTATAAATTAGGGAGTGCCAAGCCATGTACAACCACAAAAATTATACAATAGATAATAGCGATCAACTAGATGTTAGAAGCTATATAAATGGGATCGTTGGTATCACAGAGATTTCTTCAGAAAAAAGTGGTAACCTCGATGTCAAATTGACTCAACGTGAATATGAGATTTTGTTTTTACTTTATTTATGCAAATCCGAGTTGGAGATTGCAAAATGTTTAAGCAAAATTTACGAGACTCCAATAAATAGTGGCACCATTGGGCTAATAATACGCAATTATTTGTATCCAAAGTTTAGTGTTCGCTCGAAGTCGGATCTTGTGGATAAAGTGGTGTTAATGAATTTAATACGTGAAGTTCCGGCTTCATTTGTTGCTCATTAATATCTAGTGCGCTTGATTGTTTAATTAGTAAAAATAATTCAAGTGTACTAAAGTAGTAAATTAGTAGAGTGCTCAGTTAAGATTAGCCGTTCTTTTTGGAAGTTAATCGCAGCATTCTTTCTTCAGAATAATTATAATCGCAAATGTGAGTCCCACAATATAGCATTTGCGATTATAATTCCCCCTTTTTTTTCTAAATAAATTTTCCTACCTTCCAAAACATAACTAAAGTTGCCAGTGCGGTAGTATTGTATATGCTTTAATTTTATTTGGTTTATTGATGTTATCGTATATAAAGATAATACACTTGTAGTATTTGAGTATACCTTTATGTTTAAAATGGTTGCTTTAGGTTTTAGCCTTTGATAAAAAAATAAAAATCATTACCCCACCCATAAAGGGATATATTACGGCACATAGTAGAGTTATAATATCGTTGGCTTGGTTAATAAATATTGTGGGATTAGCAAAAACACCTCAAAAATGTTGTTGCTAGTTTAAACTCGATGCTTGATAATTTTTAGATTTTTTTATTTATTGCATGGCTTGGCAATTTTAAAATATTAAGTAAAATTATCAAGTGTTGAGTTTAAATTTAATTTATTGTTATTTTCTGCTTTATGTGCTTGTATTTTTATTGGTGTGTTGTTCCGTTTTATAAATTTTTTATCGTGCTTGTTTGGCATTTAGATTATCTATACGTGAAATTAGCTTGCTAATACTTTTTAAATTATTTAACTTCTCGCTTCTGGTTTATCTCTTCATTCATTGTGTTTTCAAACTTTATTTGCTTAAATATATTATCTGAGTAGACATGTGGTAAGTAATATTACAATATTGCGTTTTGTTTTGATTATAATTAATCATGCAACTAGTATTATAATTATTTTCTGAAATGGTATAATTATGTTTGTTTGCGTAGCTTAATTTTGTGAGTAGTTTGATTTTGCAAAAATTTGAATATGAAAGGATTATATAGTGAAACTAAAAAATAAAATTGCTATTGTTACTGGCGGTTCAAGCGGTATTGGTGAGGCTATTAGTTGTGCTTATGCTCGGGAAGGCGCTACAGTAATTATTGTTAATGCAAATAATCCTACACGTGGGATTGAGGTGGCAGACAAGATTAAAGCTGATGGCGGCTCAGCTCACGCGATTAAATGTGATATTACACAAGCAGCAGAAGTTAATGGTTTAGTAAAACAAGTTATTCAAGAACATGGTCGTATTGATATTTTAGTTAATAATGCTGCTATTTTAATATTCAAAAGTTTGGAAGAGCATACTCTTAATGATTGGGATCACGTAATAAACAATAACCTAAAAGGTGCGTTTTTGATGTCACAGGCAGTAGTACCGCATATGAAAAAACAGCACTCGGGCAAAATTATATTTACTTCGTCTCTTGCTGCTATTAGAGGTATTAGCGGTACAGTTGCTTACTCTGCAAGCAAAGGCGGTATATTAGCTATGGCAAGATCTCTGGTTGATGAGTTGGGTAGTCATAATATTAATGTTAATCTTATAACTCCTGGCTTTACCGCAACACCAATGAATCAAGAGTTACGCGATAATCACCCTGATTTTCTGCAAACAGTTAAGGGGGCTCCTTCTGGTTGCTTGTTAATGCAGCCACAAGACCTTACCGGCGCCGCTGTGTTTCTGGCATCTGATGATTCTATGCGGGTGCATGGTTTAGATTTAATCGTCGATGGCGGGGCAGCCGCAGTGCAATAGTACTGCTTTTCTACTGATAATACAATAAATGCTGAAAGCTGGATTATAACTGATCCAGCTTTGCCATTGTTTCTTTATCGGTTTTTAAAATAAAATTTACATAATCTGGTACTTCGCACGTTTCCCATGAATAAAGATATAAATTAGTGTAACCTTTTTCCTTAAGCATTTCAGCCAATCCAATTCCGCTTATTGGGCATGTTTCGCCTCCGCTTTGGTAATTATTATCCATTATTATTTTTGTATTGTGGGGATATTTATCTATTTCCTTTAATAAGTCAAACGGATTATTATAATAGTCTATTATAAGATGGCTATAATGATCTGCAATTATTCCTTCAACTACCTCAGGCTCATCATCGACAAATATCATATGTACGCTTACTACCTCACCAGCCTTATATTTGGGACGTTTAACCTTTATCGGAATACTATACGCCAACTCCTTAGGTAAAATATTAATGCCAATTTTAGCCGCTTCCTTACGTACTTGCGAATCTGCATAATGACTAGTTACTAAGATTGATCTCTTAATCTTGCTTTGACGAATTATATCTAATCCGTTAAGTTCTTGGTTAATTAACTCATAATCATTCAAAAGGCACACGTTGTCATGGGTCAACGTACTCATAAATTGAAGCGCATCGTTACCATCCATAAAGTGTTTTACTTGTATGTTGGGGAATTTTTCTATAATATAGTTAATTCTTGAATCCCAAGCTCCATGAATTGACTCATCATCGTCAACAATAATTATTATATCTTCCGGAGTTATATTAATTTCATGAGCCAGCCAATTGGGTGATTTAGCTTTAGGAAATTTTATACTAATTGAAGTGCCATGATGCTCTCCCACATTGCTGGAGTGTATCTCAAACTCACCATAATTACTTTCAAGTACATCAAATACCTGAGTTAAGCCGATGCCAAAGCCAGTTTTTTTAGTAGTACTGATTCCAATTTTTTCGCGTAGTTTTTGTAATTTTTTAAGCGGTATACCAACGCCATTATCCATAACATTAATAATAACCCACTCATCATTACTCTCTAGCTCCAAAGTTATTTTCCCGCCATTTTTAGACAATGATTCTGCAGCATTATTAATTAAATTAGATAACATACGTCTAAGATTACTTGGCTCTATTTGAATAAATACAAAGTTATTTATTTGAGGTGTGGTTACTACCAGATCAAATTGAACCGCAGTATTTTTATATTTATAGCGTCTTTCACTAGCTACTTCCGCTAAAATTACCGATACTAAAACATATTGACGCCGATTATTTTCAGTGAGTTCTAGTGATTCCGGTTTGTAACGATTGAGCATATGGTTGGTGATATCTTCAATATTCATTTCAGCCCGACGTAGAGTAATACGGCTTTCTTCCGGGAGATCTTTAGCCGTTTGTACAATTGTTTTTAAAGTAGATAAGGGAGAGCGTATATCATGCGCCATCTGCCCAACGATCTTTCTGAATTTTTCTTGTTCATCTGCATATACTTTATGTTTTTCATTTTCTCTTTGTAAGCGTTCATTTTCCTTAGCATCAGTAATGTTTATTGCAATACCAAGCACCCCGATCAACGTACCATATTTATCAAAAAGAGGGGTTTTTGCAGTTTGGACAATTATTTTTGTTTTAACTCCATCTATAAATACTACAGCATCATCTTCTGTTATTACCTTGCTTGCAGTTTCAATTACATATCTGTCATCTGCCATGTATTTTTCAACTATTTCTGGATATTTTCCCCACGGCGTGTCATAGTCAGTTTTACCGATAATATCTTTTACATCGTTAAACCCCGCTATATCAGCAAAATTACGATTACAGCCCAGGTATGCCAAATTAAGGTTTTTCCAATACATGTAGCCCGGAGCAGAATAGATTATTGAATCCATAAGTAGGCGCTCATTTTCTTTGATTTTAGTAATATCTATTGCTGTACCTAATACTCCTATTATTCTACCGAATTTGTCAAAAAGAGGGTTTTTTGCAGTTTGTACCACAATTTTTGTTTCAACACCGTCTATGAATGCTGTAGTATTATCTTCTGTTACTAATTTATTTCCAGTTTCAATAACATACCGATCATCTGCTCTATATTTTTCAACTACTTCAGGATATTTTCCCCACGGCATATCATAGTCGGTTTTGCCAATAACATCTTTTACATCGTTAAATCCTGCAGCATTCACAAAGTTATGGTTGCATCCCAAATGCACTGAGTTTAAATCTTTCCAATAAATAATTCCTGGGGCTAAATAAAGGATAGAATTTATATCCAAATCATGTGTGGCATAATCAATATTAGACAAAGTAATCACTCCCTATGCTTTTAAGAACTTAAACGAAAATTGGGTATTTATTATAAAATAAATTAACCCATTGTAGAATTTATAAAATAAGCAACGACAGACAATATCGTACCATTACTCAGGTAGTCAAAAAATATTCAACTTAGTATTAATTCCTTATATGGACAATGTTTAATCTAATACGCCTTGAAGTAATTTGACCATTTCTTCAATGCCTGGAGATAAATGGATTGAATCATGGTTGCCAGGTATATTATAAATTGACATTACCGTATCTGTATGTTTTTGCCAGCCATTATCGTAAGAATTTTCTACTTTTATATACTCTGAACTTAATTCTTCTGCCTTAAATAAATAAATTTTAAGCTTAGTTGTTTGCGGTTCGTATTTTAATGCTAGTTTTAATAGTTTGATTCCAGCATCAATTATATTATCATACACAGAGATTGTTCCAGAATTTTTTGTTGTTTTAATATTTTCAGCTTGCAGTTTTGAAATTGTTTCCAAGTTATCATCTGTATATGTAGTTTCATTAAAATATTTTGCCCAAGCGTCAAACATAGCGATGAATTTTACTGTTTTACCTAATTTTGTTAGTTGAGAAGCAATCTCATAAGCAATATTGCCACCTAAAGATGATCCCATAAGAATATACTCACCACTGTCTTGAATTTGTAAAATCTCATTTAAATATATGGTGCTCAATTCTTCCAAAGTATCGGCTTTAATAGAGTTAGGGTTAAATATATTAATATTTTGGATGCCATAATAATCATACTGATTATTTAAGCTTCTAACTATATTTAGATAGCGAATAATAGTACCGCCGACGGGATGAATAAGAAATATTTTTTTATTTTGGTTAAAATTATTAATTAACAATGGCATAATAATTTTATTGGTAATTTTGTTGTTGATATCATTAGCAAATTTATAGATTTTAGCAACACTATTGGTGTGGATTATATTAGATAGAGTTAAGTTTATTCCAATATTTTTTAGCTGGGTTATGAGGATAATTGCGCTAATAGAATCACCGCCTAAAGCAAAAAAGTCATCATGAACGCTAATTTTATCCATATCTAATAATTGCAAGAATATTGCTGCAATAGTATAGTATTGTTCTGGCAAGCCAATTTCTACAACTTGGTCAGCTATATTGCGCCAGGATATTGAGGTTGTTTTTTGCAGAATATCATTCTTCTCGGTTACAAATTGTTCAATGTTTGGTTGAAATATATATGGTTTCCTATCAAAATAATAACGCGGTAAACGTACCATATTATAATTTCTCTGCTTATCCAAATATAAACTAAAATCCAAAGCACAGCCGTGCACCCACAACTTGCTTAATATTTCATTTTTGACTGCAAAATTATAAGTGTTGCTGGGCTTACTAATAATAGCTGCGCCATTAGTATTGCTTGGATAACTTTGTTTCACAAAATTTAATAATTCTTTACCAGGACCAACTTGAATAAAAAACGGATTGTTGAAATGGTTATAGATAGTTTGTATTCCCGCAGCAAATTGTACTTTTTGTCTAATATGCTGTGACCAATAGTTTGGGTTTATTGCATCGTTAGCATTAATAAAATCACCAGTTATATTAGATACAAAAGGTTGTTTAGGTGGGTATAATTTAATTTTTGCAAATTCATTGGCAAATTGTTTAGCGGCCTCTTCCATTAAATATGAATGATAGCCATGTGATACTTTTAATAAAATTGCTGGAATTGCCATTTTATCTAGTTCAGATTTTATTTTAGAAATATTATCAAGTGTGCCAGATATTACGCATTGCTGCGGTGAATTTATTACTGCTATTTCGCAGTGGTTTTCTTGAGTTAGTTTAGTTATTGCATCAGCATTAGCCTGTATATGCAGCATACTACCCGATACCATATTTTGCATCAATGTACCACGAGTTACAACTAATTTAATAGCATCATTTAAGCTGAAAACACCGCTTAATGTTGCGGCGACTAATTCGCCAATACTATGTCCAAGATAAGCGGAAGCATTAATATTTAATTTCTCTAACCATTTTGCCAAAGCATAGCTCACACTAAATAAAGCCAGTTGTGCCCACTGGGTTTTATTGATCTGGGTGATACTATCCTCGGATATTTTATTTTCATTAGCAAATAAACTGGGAAATAAAATATGTTTGAAATCAATATTTACATGTTTATTAATTATTAATAAACAATTATCTAGTATAACCTGGTAATCTTTATCATATTGATATAAGTCAACCGTCATATCAGGGTATTGAGTACCTTGCCCGGGAAACATGAATATAATATTTTGCGCTTCATTTTTAACGGTTACAGAAATGCTAGTTTTAACATTGCTAAATTTTTCAATGGCATCATCAATAGAATTAGCTACAATTGCTGTTCTATGAATATAACTTTCACGTTTTAACTGTAGGGTATATGCAATATTAGCCAAACAATCTGCGGTATTTGTCAGATATTTAATAAAATACTCTCTGTATGCGACTAAAGACGATTTGCTTTTTGCGGATAAAGGTAAAATATAACTTATAGCAGCATTTTCTTGACTAGTATTCGAGAGATTGGTTGCAGAAGTATGATAGCCATCATCTGCACATTTACCGTTTTTTTCGCTGATATAATCACTAATAATTATATGTGCATTAGTTCCCCCGATTCCGAATGAACTAACCCCTGCAAACCGATGCTGTTGGTTGGAATTTAGCCAGTGGTGAGTTGCTGTAGGTATAACAAATGGGGTTTCATCAAGATTAAGATTGGGGTTAGGTTTATTAAAATTAATTTGACCAGGAATAATATTATATTCCAGCATCTTACACACTTTAATTAGTCCCGCAACTCCTGAGGCGAGTTCGGCATGACCAATATTTGCTTTTACCGAGCCAATATCACATTTATGATCTACTTTAACTGAGCGGCTATTATATTTAAAAGCCTCACTTAGTGCTTGAATTTCAATGGTATCGCCTAGTTTAGTTCCGCTGCCGTGACATTCTACATAGCTAATTTCATCAGGAAATATGCCAGCCATTTTTTGTGCGTTAACAATACATTCAGCTTGACCAACAACACTAGGTGCTGTGTAACTCATTTTACGGTTGCCGTCGTTATTAACTGCATATCCTTTTATTACTGCAATAATATTATCATTATCTCTTTGAGCTGCTGACAATGGTTTGAGCAAGACAACTCCAACTCCAGAACCAGATACCATGCCAGAAGATTCTCTGTCAAATGCCCGCAGTTGCCCGTCTTTGGCAAAAACATGATTTTCTTTATAAATGTATCCAACTTCATTGGGCAATATTAATGATACACCACCTGCTAGCGCCATATCACAGTAACCATTAGCCAGATTCTTACACGCTTCAATAATGGCAACTAAACTAGTAGAACAGGCGGTGTCAATATTATGAGCAACTCCGGTTAAGCCAAGCATGTAGCTAACCTGCATTGCCAACGTAGAATGAGTAGCTAAGTTTCCAGCCGACCCCCATGCGCCTAATATGCCTTGTCCAGTAAATTGTGCTGGATTATTGTCTAAATGTGGGCTATCTCTTCCACCTGCAAAAACTCCTATATTAAGTCTGGTTCTATCAAGTAAATAACCGGAGTTTTCTAATACATACCAACAATGTTCTAAAAACTTACGAATTTGGGGGTCTAATTTGTGTATTTCAGCAGGCTTCATTTTCCAAAATTCAGCGTCGAAACTGTTGGTATTAGATGTTTTCCCGGTAACTGGAATAAAATTTGGATGTTTAAGAACGTGTTCTGCGATACCTAAATTTCTGCATTCTTCGATAGTATGACGGCTTAAGCCGGTGTTACCGGATTTGATTAACTCCCAATATTCGTCTACGTTTTCTCCACCAGAAAAAGCCCCGGAAATACTGATGATAGCAATATCTGTTTCTTTAGAATGAACTGAATTATTAGTTAGTTTGATTGTAGATGCTGAGCTGGAAGTTTGTGTAACAAAGTTACTTAATTGTTGAATTGTCGGATATTTAAAGAGATCAACTACTTTAATATTTTTAAATTCTTCAAGAGTCGCTAGATTTCTTCTTAGTATAGTAATTAATAAAGAATTACCACCCAATTTAAAAAAATTATCTTCTATTCCAATTTGATTTTTGGGTAATTTTAATACATCGCTCCAGAGAGTAACGATTTTATTTTCTAAATTATTGCGTGTTGGTTTTATATGTATATGGTTATCAACAGATTGTACAGGTGGTAATGAAGAATAATCTATTTTCCCATTGAAGGTTAAAGGCATTTGAGATAATTGAATGTAATGTTTGGGAACCATGTACTCGGGTAATTGTGTCAACAAAAATTTCTCTAGAGAGTCAGCTATTACTTCATTAGTTAAGGATAGATTTTGTAATGGATCATTTGCCATTTCAACTACATTAGACGTATGAATTGGTGTTATATCATCATTGTAATATTTACTCGAATAGTTTTTATAAAAAATTAAATTTAACAAAATGGGATTATCAATATCAAGTAAAATTTTTAAATTATAGTTATATTGTTTTGCAGTTGTATGAATATCTTCTATGCTGAGTAATTGTGTACCTGCTACATTATCATTATTATTCTCAATGACAATATTTAATAACTCATTATATTTCAGATAATCTTTATATATACGTGAGTTTGGGTATTTAACAAATATTTCTTGACGATTATTATGTTGTAAAATTGAAACGATATTAATAGTAGATATAAACTGCATATTAGTATGTATTTTTGGTTCCGAGTTACTATTAACATGCAATACAACGTCGTATCTAAAACAATTTATTTCGTTATCATATTTACCATTTTTAGGTAAAATTTCAATGTGTTTTATTTCCTTGAATATAGTTTTACAATAAATAAAAAATTCTGGGGATATTAGTAATTCTTTATCGTGCAGGCTATATTCATTAATCAAATCGGGATGTGGTTGTACTTGTTTATAAGATAAAACTGAAAAATGAAAGAGTTTTAATAAACGATAATCTCTCACGTCACCAATAAATATCTTACCCACAGTATCCATTTGAGATATGACAATTCCTAGCACTGTAATTAAATAATTAATGCTAGGAAAATATTGTATTACAGAATTTATAATAACTGTATCAAATTTATATTTTGAATTTATGCTATCTATTTCGTGCGCGTTACAACAAATTGTACATACTTTATTTTTTAGGTTGTGGGTATTGATTATTTTATTTAGGTGGTCAATTGTTGAGGTTGAAAAATCATTGGCAACGTAAGTATTACACGTATTCAAGAGATTAAATAGTAATATTCCAGTCCCGCAACCAATTTCTAATATGTTTTTTGGATTTAAACTTGCTATTCTATCTAGTGTACTATCAATAAATTCTTTCACTTCTACTTTAGGAATTGGTTGTAGTGTATAAGAGCTATTCCATCCACAAGTATTATAGGCATAATTATTTAAACTTAGTTCGCTATATAGGTTGTTATAAACATCCGTCCAATTTTGGATATACACATTATTTAGCTTATTATTTAAATAGCTGTTCTCTAATACATAATAAGCTACTAAATATTTATGATTAGTTAAACTATGGTTAGTTGGATTATTATCTACATTCTCAACTTGATTTTTAAAGCAAACTATAGCTTGTTTTATTTCTGGATGCAGACACAGTTTACTTTCTATCTCGCCAAGTTCTACTCTACTACCGAGTATTTTTACTTGGTTGTCTTTTCGCCCTTTAAATTCAACATAACCATTCTCGTGCCAACATCCTAAGTCACCAGTTTTATATAATCTGCCTAATTTATCATGCGAAATGAAAGCAAATTCGGTTTTTTCTGTATCTCCATAATAATTTAGTGCAAGTCCTGCACCTCCAATATAAATTTCGCCAATTTTATTATCAGATATAATTTCTAAAAACTCATTTAAAATATATATAGTTTGGTTTGGCATAGCTACGCCATATGGTATAGCCGCTTGCCCAATACTTTGCGAGGCTATATCATACCAAATTGACCAAATACTACATTCTGTAGCACCGCCCAGACTAACTATATGTGCATTATGCCAATAAGATCTAATTGTATCTGGAAGGTTTATAGGGATTTTATCCCCACTTAAAAGAAATAACCTTAAAGAATCGAGAGTAAAATTACTATATTCTAATTCATCTATTAATAATTCGGCTAATTGGGGTACTGTATTCCATAAAGTAATATTATACTGTTCAATTAATTCTAACCAATGTAAAGGATTTTTAAGCTTATTTTGTTGGGGAAATACTATAATTCCTCCAGCTGCAAGTAATCCAAAAATATCATATACTGATAAGTCAAAACTTAATTCAGAAAGTGCTAAAATAGCGTCATTAGAATTAACCATGTATTTATGGTTAACAGCAATAATGGTATTTAATGCACTACGGTGAGTTATTGTAACGCCTTTAGGAGTACCTGTTGAGCCAGAGGTAAATATTACATATGCCGGATTGCCAGGCTCAACTAGTGGTAGCTGTATTAATTCTAATTGATTTACTAAGGAATTATCAGAGTAAAGTTGAGATAGAATATCCTCGACAACGATTAATATGTATTTATTTGCTAATTGTTCTTTAACTTCTGGCAACACAGATTGCTGTTTAGAAATTAATAATATTTTTACGTTACCTTGGATTAAAATATCATCAATCCTGCTTAATGGCCATGCTACATTTAATGGTAGATAAGCATAACCGGATTTCATAATTGCTAGTGCAGAAATAACTTGATTATAACCTTTTTCGCTTAATATAGCAATTAACGAGGTATCGTGGTTTGGGGTTGTCTGTTCTGAGGTTATGGATGCAGTATTGAATATATATTTAGCTAGTGCATTACTATCTGAGATGATTTCTCGGTAGCTATATTTACAACCAGCAGAGCTGTCTATTACTCCGATCTTGTCGCTTAAGTTATTATTATGAATAAAAAGCTCATAATGATGAAATAAAGTATTTTCAGCAGCTATTTGAATAGATGAATCAATGAATCTAATTTTATTACTCATACAATGAAAGCTCTCTTTAAATTTGTAATGTTATTGTGGCTTGTCAAAATTGGTTGTAAGTTTATGATATAATTGCTGACTCTAATTGATAAGTTGTATTATTAATGACAGATACAACAATTTAGTTAATAAATATCTCTAAACATTATTTTTAATTTTATAGCATGTGTTGAGTGTGGTTAATAAACTGCTAAAGCAAACATTTCAGAAGAAACACATTTAAAACTAGTACAAGTCATTTAGTCGGACATTAATTACAGCTTTATATCTATTACCTAATACGCTTTATGTCAAATTAGATAAGATGGAAACGCTACTTTAGTATTGCTAACACGAAGATTGTACCTTAATTGCTAGTTGAATCAGCTATTTTATAGGTGGGAAAATGATAAATAAACCATGGTATTTAGCTGGGAATTATGTATGTGAATACGCTCAACAAAAGCATTGTAATTAAACAACTTTGGTTTGTACAAAAACGAGATGTTTTTAAATAAAAAATTACGCAGGAATTTAGGGGTACAGTAATTAGCTAAAAATCTATTATAAGATTAGCTATAGGAGTACTACACGGGCAGCAGCAAAACTCCCAGTTTTATGCGCAATCTAAAATAGACAAATCACCAGCCGTAACTAGTGGTTTCATTCCCAATTTGGGTGGCGTGTTTCATAAAAACAGCTCAATTATTTGTGGGCAATTGCAAAAATTAACAGAAAAAGATAAAAAAACACAAATCTAGACGGTCAAGATTCGTATTATTTTAATAAAATTAAATATTTTTTCTTATGCAATCTACTGTTTTAACCAATATATTTAATATATACATTAGTACCTGCAATTTTTGCATGTATCTTTTATGGTGTTTTAAATGTTATAATTACGGTATGATTTTTAAAGGAAATTATCATGACTGAGCCAACATTGTTAAATTTTATTAATAGTTTTGATCAATTTATGGGTAAATATGCTGAAAATGAATATTTATCTGAATTTAGTTTGGAGATGTACTACAATTTATGTGACATAATCAGCGCCATGGGGCATTGTACACTAAGTAAAGAATCTTTTGACGATTTATTTAAAGATCATCTTAAGCATGAAGTGAATAGCAAAGATGAAGAAGAGCAGATGTTAAAATTTCTATTGCAATTAACTGATCTGGATGTTAATGATAAAAATCTGTCAAAATTTCGTCCTGCATGTTTTGATCATAATAAGGTTTATGATTTACTATACCAAAAAAGTAAAATAGTATTTAAAAGCCCACAACAAAAATCTGGAGTTACCTTTGTATATGAAAAATCTGATGTTTTGCCAATTATGTTGGAAGGCAAAGTGTTAATTGAAAAAGAAAATAGCGCAAATTAATATCAAGTAAATATCAAGCGTATATTTGCTGGTTTTGCCTTGAAGTTGAATAGTTGTGATTCAATTATGGTAACTTAAATATAATGGTTGTTGAAAGAGTGCAATCATAACCAAGTGTGTGATTGGGATGTATCTGTAAATATACTAAATCCCAACTTCAAGTTTCATCTAAGTTGTGGATAGTTCACCCTATATGTTATAATCTAGCACTGTTTAGGTGTTATAATGCTGTAACGTATTAAATTAAACGTTGCTGTAACGTATTAAATTAAACGTGTGGATTTTTTCTTTTTAAAAAGAAGTTGTATTATGATTGAGCCGATGTTATTAGAGTTTGAAGTTAGTTCTACTGAATATAGAGGCAAATATTGTGGAAACAATGATTTGCTGCAATTTAGTGCAGAGAAATATTATAATTTGTGCAATTATATGGCTGGTAAAGGGCGTTGTCTTTTGAATAAAGAGTCTTTGGATGAATTGTTTAAAATTTATATGGAAAACAAGCGTTGGTTAAAAAAAAACCAATTGGTACAATAAATTAATTTGATATTTGTTTGAGTTCATCATTTGGCGAATCATCAAATCTGAGGCAAGTCAGCGCTTTCAATAAAAAAACCCAGCATTTTATGCTGGGTTTTTTTATTGCGTATGTAATAAACACAGGCCGGAACATGCTTTTTGTCTAGTTTGTGTTTTTATCAAAACTATGGTGTTATTTTTTGAATTATTTATTAATAATTAATATTCTGTTTTATATGTTAAATTTATGATAATACTTCATACCTGCAATTTTTGCATGTATTTATTTTTATTCGGCGAATGATACAATAATGTCATATTAGTTTGGAATTATTGCTGAGACTTATGCAGTGAATGTTAGAGCTAAACAGTAACAATTTATCAATACCGCTATTAGAAAATTTAAGATATTTGTTAGGACGTGTCCTAAGTAGTGTGAATTGCGATAAAAGAACAACAAGTTTCTAAAAAGGAAATTATTATGACAGAATCAACATTTTTAAATTTTATTAATAGCTTTAATGAATTTATAGAAGAATATTCTAAAAATTCGCATTACTCTGCGGATAAATGTGCGGATTCATCTGCCAATTTATCTGAAGGAGACCTATCTACTAGAGCTTCATCAGATACGCTTAATGCAGACTTACTACCGTATAGTTTGGAAATATATAATAATTTATGTGATCTTATCAGCGCTATGGGGCATAGCATACTTAATAAAGAGTCTTTTGATGAGTTATTTAAAGTATATATGGAAGATAAAGGTTATAGATATAGCGATAAAACTACAGATGAAGAGCAAATGCTACGCTTTATATTACAACTAACTGATCTTGGTGTTAATGACGATACTATGTCTAAATATAGTGTGATAAAATTTAATCCTAATGAAATATATGACTCAATTTATCAAAAGCGCAAGGTTGAATTTAAAAATCCTGTACAAGGTTCGGCGACAACATTTGTGTACGATAAATCTGAAGTTTTATCTGATTTGTTAGAAAAAAATATATTATCTAAAAAAGATACCCAAATCAGTTGAATGAAGATTGTCGCACTGCGGATTGCTGCACATGCGACAGCGTCAAGGTAAAATTAACATAAACTATGGTTAGGGTTCTTCTTACATATACTCAAAGACGAAGAGTATATTTATAAAAGCGCTAACCTTCGTCTAATTACCTAACTACATTGGACATATTTTAATTAATCCTTTTAAGAATGAGCTATGATTAGGGAATGATGCACTTTTACTGCAAACAAAGCGTGGATCTTCCCCCGGCAGTAAATTAACATCCTTGATACCCTTATATTTTTGGTAATCATTGTCATAAAAAGAAAAATCTACACCAGACGCTGCTTTACATAAAGACGGCGCTCTAAATTTTAAGTCAGTTTCAAGGTTGAGTTGATAAGTCTTTATAATCTCTATTAATATGGATAAATTGAAAATAACGCTCTTTTTATTATCCATATTTTTTGGAATGCTCTTAGGCGATGTCGGCCAGTTAAGCGAATAAAACAACGGATATTTTTCTGTAAATGAGATTAACGACGGTTCCATCATAATTGCTGCATGTTCCAGCTCGTATGTATTAGTATAGGCTTCCTGCAATAAACCAATTGGTGCAGACATTTCGTCAGTAGCAGGAATAAACCCGGGGAATGAACCGGCAGCAATGCTAAATAGGTGTCGTGCTGCGTCTAAAATATCTGCAGGATATGCAGTTAAATGCTTTCTTGCCTCTATATCGCCAAATGCTACGTCCCAACTTGGTTGATGATGCCAAATTCCTGGAGGGTTAGATTTAGCTACTTGTGCATGTAAGTTTAAATATTGTTTATCTTTTAATAAATCAGTCCACCTATTATCAAAAAACAAGATTTGTGCACGCCATGGGGCGTGAGTTTTAGCCGCAATTTCTTTGAAAACCATCCATTGCTCTGGATAATTAGTTGGTGCGCGAGAAGAAAGGTCATATTTACGTTTTAGGCTAGTATGTTGTGGATTGTTAGATACCTTAGCCAGCATAAAAACTGACTTAGCACCAGCTACTAAATCCCATAAGCAGGTTGAATATATGTCATTAATGCCATTTGAAAAATTTTTACTTAGACCAAATATCTCGCCTGGATTAAGCACGGTATAAGGAGTAACCT
>JAUPUP010000181.1 GCA_030917485.1 Pseudomonadota bacterium | reverse complement strand
TGGTGAAGTATACCATGGTGAATTTAAAGATGACAAAAAACATGGTTTTGGGGTTAGTAAATATGAAAATGATAAACTACTAACCTATGAGGGATATTTTGCAGATAACCTAAGAACTGAGGGTAAATTAACGCTTGCCGATGGAAGCTATTATGAAGGTAATTTTCTCAATAATGAAATGAATCAAGGTATACTTACCAATGAAAAAACTGGAGTAATAACTGAGGGTAATTGGGGAGGGTGCAATGCATTAAATGGTGAAGTAACGACTACTAATGCGATTCAAAGGTGTATTATTAAGGCCATATTTGAGAATGGCCACGAGAAGACTCGGATTTCCGAAGATTTTTATTGATATCGGTAGTAGATTATTAGCGCTTACCATTCTGAACCAGCATATATAACGTTATAAACGTCAATTGTATTACAATATAATATGGAGCGTTATTGGCTAATCTTAATGCATTAAAAATTCTTTTAATGCATTAAGATTAGCTTTGATATTAATGCTGGTTTTAGTTTTTTGCATAACATCTATTAAGCTATCTGGTATGGAGATTTTTCTGCCTAAAATATTTTCAACATCAGTATAAAATTTGGCGGGATGTGCGGTTTCTAAAAATATGCCATTGGCATCTTTAATGTTGGAATGATTAGAACTATCTACCATGTAATCAATTAGACCCATATAAGCAATTGCACCATGAGGATCAAGAATGTATCCATGTTGTCGATTTGCTACTGATTTAATGGCAGCTTTTATTTGATTATCGGTATATATTTTGCCGACTATATCATTCTTTATTTGTTCTATGTCGTTAGAATATAACTCTTGTAGCCTGTCAAAATTGCTTGGGTTACCCACGTCCATAGCATTGGCAATGGTTTGAATTGATGCTCTCGGAGTAAATATTCCGCTATCCAGGTATTGTGGTACTACATCATTAATATTAGTGCTGGCAATAAATTTTGTGACTGGGAGCCCCATTTGCTTGGCAATTAAGCCACCACATAAATTACCAAAATTACCGCTAGGCACAGAAAATATAAGTGGTTTTTGGGGTTGCGACAGTTGAGCATAAGCATAAAAGTAATAAAATGATTGTGGAATGAGTCGGCTGATATTGATTGAATTCGCCGAAGACAAATTTAATTTCTGGGATAATTCTGTATCTAGAAACGCTTGTTTTACCATGCGTTGACAATCATCAAAAGTTCCTTCAACTTCCAAAGCGGTAACATTGTTCCCTAGAGTTGTTAATTGTTTTTCTTGAATATTGCTAATTTTTTTACTTGGATATAAAATAGTTACTTTTATATTTTTCATATTTAAAAAACCGCTGCCAACTGCGCTGCCGGTATCTCCTGAGGTAGCTACCAATATGTTTATTGGTTGAGAGTTTTTGCGGTTTAAATAATAAGACATAAGCGCTGCCATAAATCTAGCGCCAAAATCTTTAAAAGCCAATGATGGACCATGAAATAGTTCTAATGAGTAAATATTTTCCTCGACTTGAACGATAGGTGCATCAAAAGTGATAGCCTGGTCAATGATTAGTTTTAAATCTTTTTCATGGATTTCGTCGCCAATTAAAGCTTGACTAACATAAAAGGCAATTTCATTTAAGGAATAACTATGAATGTTTTTAAAAAATGTATCATCTAATTTCGGTATACTAAGCGGTAAATATAATCCACCGTCTGTGGGTAATCCTTTAAAAACTGCTTCTTCTAAATTTACGCGTAAATTTTTATTTTTTGTACTATATAATTGCATTATAAAATTGTAACTCCATTGTGATTGATTTTAGATACATAAATTTCGCTATTTAGATGGGTTTGGTTATATGCATGCTGCATAGCTTGGGCGACTATTTCTGCAGTTTTTATGTTTCTGCTTAGAGCAAAGATAGACGGACCAGAACCAGAAATGCCTGCTCCAAGCGCACCATTACTTAGGGCTGCTTGTTTGATCATACTAAATCCAGGGATTAATTGCTGACGAACTGGCTCAATTATTACATCTTGCATAGACCGACTAATTAATTCATAGTTATTCGACATTAATCCAGCAATTAATCCGGCAACATTGCCCCACTGGACAACTGCATCGGCTAATTTAACGCTTGGGCTTAAAATTTCGCGCGCAGCCTTAGTGCTCACTTCAATGTTGGGATGGATAATGCTGCAATATAATTCTGGTGGAGTATGTATTGGAATAATGTCTAGCGGATTATAGCTTCTAACCAGAGTGAATCCGCCAAATATTGCTGGAGCTACATTGTCTGCGTGAGCAGTTCCACAGGCAACTCGTTCTCCTTCCATGGCAAATGTAACCAGTTGTTGCTTAGTTAATTGGGTATTTAATAAATGGTTAAGCCCCACCGCACCAGCAGCGCTGCTTGCAGCGCTTGAACCAAGTCCGCTGCCCAGCGGCATTTTTTTATGCAAGATAATTTCCACACCTTGGTTACTGCCTAAAAATTTTAGCATGCTTATTATTGAGGCACCCACAGTGTTTTTTGCTGCTTGTAGGGGAAGTTTACCATTATCACCTGTAATCTCAAGTATTTTAACTCCTGGAGTATCAGTTAAGCGTAAAATAACCTCGTCTCCAGGTGCATCAACAGCAAACCCCAATATATCAAAGCCACAGCTTACATTAGCCACGGTTGCTGGAGCAAAAATTTTGATAGAGTGTAGCCGACTTCTAGGCTTCTTTTGTATAGAGTTTATATTCATATGCTTCTGTTAATATAATTGTAATAAAACCTAACGTAATTACTTACCCAGTAAATGCTTAACTTTTTAAATAACTGCTAATGGCAATCAACTCAGCAAATAAACCGGAGGCGGTTACTTCAGCGCCAGCACCAGGACCTTTTATTACCAATGGTCGTTCACGGTAGCGCTCAGTGGTAAATGAAACTATATTATCTCCACCGGACAGCATATAAAATGGATGATTGCTGTCAACCATAGCTAAGCCAATCGAGGCAGTGCCGTTTTCATATTTAGCAATAAATCTTAATGCTTTACCTTCATTTATTGCTTGAGTTTTTTTATCTTCAAATACTTGGTCATGTTTTTCTAGCTCAATAAAAAAATCAGCAATGCTTTTAGCATTCATACATTCAGGAGGTAAAATGTTATCTCTTACTACATCAGATAATTCAATTTGTTCTGATTGAGATTCACGGGCTAGGATTAAGATTTTTCTAGCCATATCAGTTCCATTTAAATCATCCCGTGGATCTGGTTCAGTATAACCAAGCTCCTTAGCTTCTTTAACTATTTGGCTGAAGCGTTTATCCCCAGTAAAATTGTTAAATATATAAGATAATGTACCGGACAATACCCCCTCGATTTTTAAGATTTTATCTCCGCTAAGCTTTAAGTTTTGGAGAGTATTTATTATGGGTAAGCCGGCTCCGACATTGGTTTCATACATGAATTTACCACCATGTTTACTGATGATTTTTTGTAATTTTAAGTATTCTTCATATGATCCTGAGTTAGCAATTTTGTTTGGAGTAACAATTGAAATGTTTGATTCTAAAATTGATGCATAATAACTTACCACATCCTTATTGTTGGTGCAGTCTAAAAATACAGTATTAGGTAAGTTTAACTGTTTCATTTTGGAGATTAATTTAGTCAAACTAATGCTGTGTTCACTATTGTTTAAATCTTCACGCCAGGTGCATAAATTAATCTCTTTATCACCTGACATTATGGGGCATTTGTCATCAGAGGTATCACTGGACATATCCCCAAGCAGTAGTTTTTTACTATTAGCCAGCGCAATTACATTAATTTTTAAGTTTTTTTCTTTGAGCAAATAATGAGAAGTTTGTTGAATCTGCTTTAGCAGGGTGCTGCCAATTAATCCAGTTCCTACCATGAATAAGTTTAGACAACGTAAGTCTTCATCAAAAAACGCTTCATGAGTAACATTAATCGCTTTGCGTAATTCTCTGGTTTCAATCACCGCAGAAATATTTAATTCAGATGCTCCTTGAGCAATGGCTATGATATTAATTCCGTTTTTACCTAAGGCAGAGAAGAATTTACCAGCTAAGCCAGAATGCCTGCGCATACCTTCACCAATAATTGATACTACTGACAAATCTGTTTTAGCAATAGCCTTATCTACTCTGCCGCTTTTTATTTCATGTTCAAACTCTTGATTTACCGCTGATGCTGCAATTGGTCCGTTTTCTGCAGTTACTACAATACAAATTGAATACTCAGATGAACCTTGAGTAGCCAAAATTACATTAATATTTTCTTTAGCAATAGCATTAAACATCCGTCCAAGAAAACCCGGCAAACCAAACATACTTTGTCCCTGAACAGTTAATACCGCAACTGAATTAATAGAAGATATACCCTTAATTAAATAACCATGAGTTAATGATTGTTCACTAACCAGAGTGCCAATATGGCTTGGGTTAAAGGTGTTTTTTACCCATAACGGTATCCGCTTTTTAAAGGCTGGATAAAGGGTCGGAGAATAAATTATTTTTGCCCCAAAATGTGACAGTTCGATGGCTTCTAAGTAACTAATATTAGAGACGGTAAAAGCTTTTTTTACAAATTTGGGATCTGCCGTCATTACTCCGTTTACATCCGTCCATATTTCGATAGCGTTGGCATTAATTCCAGCGCCAATAATTGAGGCGGTGTAGTCAGAACCACCGCGGCCTAAGGTAGTTGGTTTGCCATCTAATGTTGAGGCAATAAACCCAGTTATAACTGGAGTATAGTCTAGGTTTTTGCAAAATTCTTGTAAATTTTTATTAGTAGCCTCAAAATCAACTTGAGCATTACTAAAATTATCATTGGTTTTAATTAATTGACGTGCATCTACAAATTTAGCATTAACTTTATACTGTTGTAAATATTTAGCAATTAACGTGCAGGATAATAATTCTCCAAAGCCAGATATTATGTCTTCTGAGCGTTTAGACAGCTCATTTAATAAAAGAACACCCTTGAGGATGTGTTCTACTTGGATAATTAATTGTTTTATTTCTTCAGTTATACTATTTTGTTCTTTGCTGTCTATTAAAGATTTAATTGTCTCGATATGTTTGTTTTCTACTGCTTTAATTAATTGTTTGTAAGCTAAATTACCTGCAGCAGCCAATTTTCCGGCTTCAAGTAGATTATTAGTAACGGTTGACATTGCTGAACAAACCACGAGAATTTTTTCGTCATTAGCGAGATTTTTTTGAATAATATCTAATACTTGACTAAGCGCTGATGCCGAGCCAACCGAAGTGCCACCGAATTTTAAAACTTTCATTTTTGCTTTATTCCTACCTGTTCAATTATTATATTTATCCTTAGGGTTGATACTCATATATTATGGTATAATACATTATTATGATATTTTACTTAACTCTAGAACCTACTTATACTCCGTGCTTTAGACTCGCAGTAATAAATTCATCTAAATCACCGTCCATTACTGACTTAATGCTGCCAATTTCAACCCCTGTTCTTAGGTCTTTAATTCTCGATTGATCAAAAACATAAGAACGAATTTGATGCCCCCAACCGATATCAGTTTTGCTTTCTTCAAGCTTTTGTTTTTCACTTTCTTTTTTTCTAAGCTCTAGTTCATATAGTTTAGCTTTTAACATCTTCATGGCTTCATCACGATTGCGATGTTGTGAGCGGTCGTTTTGGCATTGTACTACTGTATTAGTCGGCGTGTGGGTTATCCTAACTGCGGAATCAGTTTTATTAATGTGTTGCCCGCCAGCCCCAGATGCGCGATAAGTGTCAATGCGCAAGTCTGCGGGATTAATTTCAATCTCTATGTCATCATTCACTTCCGGATAAACAAAAACACTGGCGAATGATGTGTGGCGCTTGTTATTAGCGTCAAAAGGAGAGTTTCTAACTAAGCGGTGTACGCCTGTTTCAGTGCGTAGATAACCAAAGGCATAGTCACCCAGTACCTTAAACGTCGCATTTTTTAGTCCTGCTACATCGCCGGACTGTTCTTCTAATATTTCTACTTTAAAATCTTTTTTATCGCAATAGCGTAAATACATACGGAGTAACATTTGTGCCCAATCTTGAGCTTCAACACCACCGCTGCCAGCCTGGATATCAATAAAGCAATTGTTAGGATCTAAGGGGTGATTAAACATTCGCTTAAATTCAAGTGTGGCTAATTCCTTCTCTAAACTGTTCAAGTCTTGAGCTATGGCAAGAAGAGTATCATCATCTGCTTCAATTTTAGCAATCTCCAACAATTCGCTGCTATCGTTAATAATTGATCCTAGTTCATCAATTTTATTTACGATAATTTCTAATTGTTTTTTCTGGCGGTTTAATTCTTGTACAGAATTTTGGTCATTCCAGATATCCGGGTTTTGAAGTTCAAGATTGATAGCAGCCAGTTTAGATTTTTTACTAGGGTAATCAAAGATACCCCCGTAATTCATCTAACCGGATATTCAGGTTTTTAGTTTGTTCTTCGATATTGTTTAATTGTTCAATTTCTAGCACTGTACTTAACTCTTTCATAAAATAATTGCTATAAATCCTCGTGCTTGGCACGAGGATTTCAAAGTATGTCAAGCTGATAGCTTGTCAAGCTGATAGCGATACAGCATTCAAGCCAAAGACTTGTGACTCCTCAATCTTCATCAACCTAGCAGATGATTGACTGCGGTTCTTTCTTCAACTAGCTCATTATAGCTGGCAGTCATTTTTTCACGGCTGGATTGGCTAATATTTAAGCCTTGAACAATATGGTACTTACCATCCTTACAAGTTACTGGAAACCCGTATATTACACCTTCAGGAATACCATAGCTGCCGTCGCTGGGGATACCCATGGTTACCCAGTCGCCTTCTGCAGTGCCATATACCCAGTTACGAATATGATCAATCGCAGCATTTGCGGCGGATGCCGCAGAAGATAACCCGCGCGCTTCAATAATTGCTGCACCACGTTTTTGTACAGTAGGTAGAAAATAACTATCCAGCCATGTTTGATCAACTAAGTTAGACACCATTGTATCATTAATCTGCGCATGAGAAATGTCTGGATATTGTGTTGAAGAATGATTTCCCCACACAATAATTTTTTTGATTTGTGTAACATGATTTTGAGTTTTTTGTGCAATTTGGCTAACTGCACGATTGTGGTCAAGACGCATCATTGCGGTAAAGTTTTCTGGATTAAGTCCCGCTGCATTTTTCATGGCAATTAAAGCGTTGGTGTTTGCAGGGTTACCTACTACTAGAACTTTTACGCTTTTTTTAGCAACACTTGCTAAGGCCTTGCCTTGTGTGGTAAATATAGCTCCGTTTGCTTCAAGTAATTCTTTTCTCTCCATGCCTTTAGTTCTGGGGCGTGCGCCAACTAATATGGCAATATCTACATCTTTGAATGCGATGAAAGGGTCATGGCTAGCACTCATGCCATGCAATAATGGAAAAGCGCAGTCATCAAGTTCCATAATAACACCCTGCAGTGCCGGCATAGATGGTTCAATATCAAGTAATTGTAAAATTACCGGCTGATCCTTACCCATCATGTCTCCGCTTGCAATGCGAAATAATAAACTGTAGCTAATTTGACCGGCGGCACCGGTAATGGCAATTTTAACTGGTGATTTCATTGATTTGTGACTCCTATTTTTGTAAACATTTAATAAACTATAGAGATGTGTAAAGACTACAAAAAAACTAAATAAACTGAAAACTGAGCTTAAAAAAACGATAACACCGTTATTCTAGCAAAGAATAATTGTCTACGTTGCATTAATTTTAGAAATTATCTACCTGCTTTCCTCAAACATTACACAATATTAGTTCTTGGTAATTTACATGTTTGTAATGTTAAAACCATGTTTTTGATAATTTAATAAATGGTATTTCAATAAAAATATTCAATAGTGCGGATAGTATAATAACTATAGGAATCGCAATTATACTTATTTGAAAATTACTTAAATTATAGTGTAAAAAAAACCTCAGTGTTGCTATTATTGGCATATGTATCAAATATAATGGATACGATATCCTACCCAAAAATAGCAAAATTGGAGTTGATAGGAAATTAG
Organism: Pseudomonadota bacterium; assembly: GCA_030917485.1. GTDB lineage: Bacteria > Pseudomonadota > Gammaproteobacteria > Burkholderiales > UBA11063 > Aquella. The sequence goes on along the minus strand of JAUPUP010000181.1, from coordinate 5,524 downwards.
TAAATTTAACAAAATATAATGCATGATAAATTAATATAACACTACCAATTGCAGTTAAAAAATTCCGTAATGCTTCACTACTGTATATGCCAAAAAATGAGAATCTAGAAAAGTATAGTATAATACCGATTGTAAAGATAGCAATATTAATTTTTGGTTTTAATGATTCTCTATGTTTGTACAGTAATATACCGAGTATGAAGTACCATATATAATATAAAATACTTGCAATGGAGGTAGAAGTGTATTTATGGTGTAAGTATAATCCGAGAATAAGGATTATACTACTGCTTACAAGTTCATTTCTTATAGACTTAATTTTTACTTTATATAGCCAGAATAATATAGGGAAAATTAACGAAATTAGCATTTCATAATATAATGACCATACTACTCCGTCATATGGATTGTTTGCTGTTAGAATAAGCGCAATGTTTAATAGTATAATTTGAGTATGGACTCCATGAATTTTAGTATCTATCGGTTCTATTCCCGGAAAAAAATGAATTAAACCTATAAAACTCAGAAAAACTATAAGATAAATAGGATAGATTCTAAATATTCTTCTAATTACATATACAGTATATGTTAAATTAACCTTATTTAGCATAACTGATAATACGAACCCAGATAAAATAAAAAACAATATTACAGATTCATTTCCAGCTTGGTAAAAGTGCCATGGAACAAACTGTTGTGGAAAGTAATGCTCAAATATTACGAACATGGCAGCAATTCCTCTTAATGAATCTAACGCTTTATATTTGTGATTATTATTGTCTTGCATTATCCTTTATATTTCCTATTCTATGTGTTTTTAAAGATACTGTAACTACGCATACATATTTTGTAATACTTAGTAAAAGATGATTAAACTTAATAAAGTAATAATTCTACCATCAACAACTAAATCGCTTAATACAATTATAGTTATATTAACTTCTTTATAGTTTTAAATTAAAAGTTTTGCATTTAACAATGCCCCAGAAGCAGTTCCACGCTTCAAATTTCGATTGTATAAATTAAGTGGGGGACTTAAGATATGTTCCACTGATTCACCGCGCGTTAGCGAGTTCTTTAATAGGCATATCAATAGGGATATCTAAATGTAGAGACTAGGTCTTAGAGACATATGCCTAAAATTTGTAGCGCCAATTGTTATAATTTTATTGCTAAAGATGATATAATTGCGCTTTGATTTAATATACTAAGTATTGTAATAATTTTAAGGTAGTAATAATATTATGTTAATGTATCCTAAACTCAATCCTGTGGCATTTAGTCTTGGACCACTAAAAGTACATTGGTACGGCATTATGTATATGCTAGGGTTTTTATTTTTCATTGTTGCTGGTAAATGGTGGGTTAAGAAATTTAAACATCCGTATATAACTGGCAAATTAGTTGATGATATGTTGTTTTATGGAGTGTTGGGTGTTGTAGTTGGTGGACGCTTGGGTTATTGTTTGTTTTATCAGCCATCTTATTATTTAGCTCATCCATTCAATATCATTCGTACTTGGGATGGTGGAATGTCCTTTCATGGCGGCATGATAGGGGTTTTTGTGTCTACCTATATCTTGGCATATAAACATCATCGTAGTTTTTTTGAATTTTCTGATTTTTTAGCCCCGCTTATTCCGCCCTCACTATTTTTTGGACGCATTGGTAATTTTATCAATGGTGAGCTATGGGGAAGGATAGCAAGCGGTAATCTTCCATGGGGCATGGTGTTTCCTCAGTCTGGTACTATGCTGCCACGTCATCCATCTCAGCTATATGAGGCCTTAGGTGAAGGCGTTTTATTAATAATTATATTATGGATCTATGCAAGTAAACCACGCAAAGTTGGGCAAATATCTGGCGTATTTATGATTGGTTATGGGTGTATTCGTTTTGTTTTGGAATACTTCCGTGAACCGGATGCATTCCTCAGTTATTTACCAGCTAAAACAGGATTTTCTATGGGGCAATGGCTCTGTGTTCCTATGATTGTTGCGGGTATAATAATTTATCTGGTTGCTACTAAAAAAGCGGTAGAACTCAAATAAACAGTAAATTGAGCGGGGGAGTGCTGTTGAATCCGTCGCATAGTTATGATACACCGCTTCATGTTTTAAACCAGGTTTTTGGTTATAAAACCTTTCGTGGTGATCAGGAACAAATTATTCACCAAGTATTATCTGGTGGGCATGCTTTTGTATTAATGCCAACAGGTGGCGGTAAATCTTTATGTTATCAAATTCCAGCACTTCTATTTGATGGGATTACTGTTGTTATTTCGCCTTTAATTTCATTAATGCAAGACCAGGTAGCAACTCTTCAAGAATTAGGGGTTGCTGCCACTTATGTTGCGTCCAATTTAACTTATGAACAGCTTCGTCAGACCTTCACAAATATTTTACACAATCAAATTAAATTACTCTATATAACTCCAGAGCGGCTTAATTCCCGAATATGTATGGATTTTTTATACCAAACTAAAATTAGCTTATTTGCCATTGATGAAGCGCATTGTGTATCGCATTGGGGGCATGATTTTCGTCCTGAATATCAGCAATTATCTACATTGGTTAATAATTTTCCGCATATACCTAGGCTGGCTTTAACTGCAACTGCTGACAATTATACTCAGACTGATATTGAACATTATCTGGGACTTAAACAGGCGCGTTTTTTTCATGCTTCTTTTTTGCGTGAGAATATTTCTTATTTTGTGGTAGAAAAAAATAATGCTAAAAAGCAATTGCTAGATTTTGTTAAGCAATACAAAAATCAATCAGGCATAGTTTATTGTAGTTCTAGAATACGTGTTGATATGATAAATCAGTTTCTTAATGAGCATGGAATTGATAGTAGAGCTTACCATGCTGGGCTTGATGCCTCAATGCGTTTAACCAACCATAACTATTTCTTGCAAAGCAATAATAGTGTAATGGTAGCTACAGTTGCTTTTGGTTTAGGCATTGATAAGCCAGATGTTAGATATGTGTACCATTTTGATATGCCACGCAGCATTGATCATTTTTATCAGGAATCAGGACGTGCTGGTAGAGATGGCATGGAGGCAGTTAGTGTAGTAAATTTTGGCTTTAAAGAAATACTTGGCATTGGTCAAATGATCATCGAGTCAGATAATGATGAGCTAAAAAAACGTTATGAATTGGCTAAACTGAAAAAAATTATTCAATATTGTGGCGCTACACAGTGTCGACGGGTCGCTTTATTGCAGTTATTAGGCGAACAATCATATGTATGCGGTAAATGTGATAACTGTATTAATTCACCTAAATTATATGATGCTACTACAGATGTACAAAAAATTTTATCGACTATATATCGGGTTGGGCAAAAATTTAGCGCTTCACATATTACAGATATCTTAAGGGCAAAGCTATCCGTTAATGTGCAGATTTGGGAACATCATCGGCTGCCTACATTTGGATTATGTTCTGAATTAAGCGAAAAAGAATTGCGCCGGATTATTCGCCAGATATATTGTCGTGGAATTATTGATATTGATTATACTAATAGTAGTTTGAAACTAAATGATAAGTCATTGCCAATTCTTCGTGGTTTGGAAGATATTCATTTAGTTAAGCATACGGTTAACGGGCGCAGCAGTTGCGGAAGTCGGAATGGAAATTCTCGTACCGTATGGCTTAGGACTGAAATAGAAGAGCGGCTGTATAGGGATATTTTATCGTGGCGACATAATAAAGCTATTATGCATAAAGTTTCGCATCATGCAATTTTATCTGAACGAACCATCTATGAATTGGTGGTTAAAAAGCCACATAATGGTGAGCTGTTGAGTGATATTTATGGAATTGGTAATACAAAATTAGGCAAGTTTGGTAATGAGTTAATAGAAATTATCCAGCAACACTCTCATTCACATGAAGTGAGGAATGAGAGTGCGAATGAATTGTTAATGCTGTAGTAGCCCATCTAGCTGATAACCATGCCATAATTGCCAACTAGCTACCAGAATATGATTTTGCCATTTGGCTAAGTTTAAGTGGCTTAATTTTACTGGCTTGTCCAGCACAGCCAAAAGCAGTAAACCTATCTTGGCAGATTTGTTGAGCTGCGCTTCGCGCTTCTTTTAAATATTGACGTGGGTCAAATTCAGAAGGATTTTTATTGAAATATCTGCGAATTGCACCAGTCATGGCAAGTCGAATGTCAGTATCAATATTTATTTTGCGCACTCCATGCTTAATAGCAATTTGTATCTCTTCAACTGGAACACCATAAGTTTCTTTTAGCTGTCCGCCATTATCACGGATTATTTGCAGCCACTCTTGTGGTACTGAACTTGAACCATGCATTACTAAATGAGTATTCGGAATTGCGGCATGAATTTTTTTAACTTGGTCTATTGCTAAAATATCTCCGGTTGGTTTGCGGGTAAATTTATACGCCCCATGTGAAGTGCCAATAGCTATTGCTAAAGCATCTACTTTAGTTCTTTCGACGAAATCATGAGCTTGAGTGGGGTCAGTTAATAAATGTTCTTTATCAAGTTTTCCTTCAAACCCTTGTCCATCTTCCTCGCCACCAAGACCTGTTTCAAGTGAACCCAGACACCCTAATTCGCCCTCAACAGATATACCTAGGCTGTGCGCCATATCAGCAACATGGCGGGTAACTTCAATATTATACTCATAGGAGCTAGGGGTTTTGCCATCAGTCATTAAGGAACCGTCCATCATTACAGAACTAAATCCTAAGCTAATTGCTTGCAGGCACACTGTTGGTGAAGCGCCGTGATCTTGGTGCATTACAATTGGAATTTGTGGATATTCTTCAATAGCTCCGAGTATCAGATGGCGCAGAAAATCTTCTCCGGCATATTTGCGTGCTCCAGCAGATGCCTGCAGAATAACTGGCGAATTAGTATTCTGGGCTGCCTCCATAATAGCCTGAACCTGTTCTAAATTGTTAACATTAAACGCTGGGACACCATAGGTATTTTCAGCCGCATGGTCGAGAACTTGACGTAATGATACTAGTGCCATAGTAGAGATACCCTTACTTAAATAAAAATTTATATACCACCATATTACCATATTAGTTTTACATATGATACATATGAGAAAATTTACATATGGGAGTTATTTTAGTTCATTCGGCAAGCCTTGTGCAATTTAATTTTTTGTATCAGTTGATATTAATAGGGATATTAAGATATTAGTTGATATTTCTGCGTAAGGAGAGAGTAGTGATATAATTATGCAATGTTATAATCATTAATTGTTTATAAATACCGTATATACTGATCTTAACTGGGCTACTTGCGCAGCTAAAGTTGGACTTTTTTGATACTCGAAGTATTTCGAGTCGAAGACAAGGAATATCGCAATAAAAAGCGACGGGGACGAGTCCCACCGTGTACATATAAGTACACGAGGAGCGTTTTATAAGATATGACACAGTCCAGGATTGAAAGACAAAGAGTATATTTTATGAAATTTAAATTACATTACTGTCAACTGTGGTAAGAAAAATAAAAAAATAG
>JAUPUP010000180.1 GCA_030917485.1 Pseudomonadota bacterium | reverse complement strand
CTTCCTCTGGTGTCTGGTATCTTACGAAATAACTCTAATAAATACATGACTTATAACTCCAATAAATTTTTATTAGACCGTAGTTATATCATATTATTTATTTCATTGTCTAATTATTCTATGAACAGCCTTGATAAATTAAAATAGTTATTAATATAATATGACACCGATATAATATAAAGCCTACACAGTCAACTAAATAATTACCGTCAATTTTGAGTTTCTGCTTCAGTATTAGATTTAATTACTGATAGGTATAAATTTAATGACTGTTCAGCTTTATCGGCAATAAAACTAACAAATTTATCATAGTTACCAGTTGTGTGCCCAATATCGAGTAAATCACAATAATGAGCTTTATCAGTTACTTCTATTATCACAATTGGATACCCTGCTTTCATTAATTCAAGATTCATGATTAACCTGGCAGTTCGACCATTTCCATCAACAAAAGGATGTATTCTTACTAAATCCGCATGAATCAAAGCCGCCCTCTCTACCGGATGCAGCGTTACTAATTCTTCCGCTTTAGTAATGAACGCATTCATTTCATCATAAACTCTTTGTGGATTAACCGGTATATGCTTGGCACCACTTATCAATACTTGTTGATTTCGGTAACGTCCAGACCATTCTTCATTTATGCCTTTAAGAATTATTTGATGATAATCTAAAATTAACTGTGCACTCAGCCTAGACTTATTCTGTACATCGTTTATTAATTTATGTACCGCAATATCATGATTGATTACTTCTAAGTGTTCTCGAACAGTTTTACCGCCGATAGTAATTCCATTTTCAATTACAATCTTAGTTTCATAAATTGATAGGGTATTACCTTCCAAAGCGGTAGAATTATACGTATATTTTAGAGCCAAGTCATCAATAATTGACTGAGCGGTTACTAGATCAAATGGTCGGTATGAATTCAATTCATCTTTTAGTATGGTAAGTCTACCAATATTCATCTAAACCCCAATTAAAATAACCATTATCAATTTATTCAGCTATTGATTATATTATTACTTTACTTATTACCTTATTATTTTATTACTTATTTCAGCCATTCATGACCAAATCCACTTGATTTTTTTGATTCGCTGCCAAGGTTATTTTTTTGTCAATCGCTAGTAGATATAACTGAGCTTTTTTATTTAATTCCGGCATATTTTTGTCCGCTTGCTTCAGAAAATCTTCAAATTCAGTCTTGGCAATTTCCCAATTATTTGTCTCAAAATAGCATACCCCAATATAAAATTTACAGTCATGATTCATTGGGCTTGGATCAAGAGCATAACAATAGCGATAAGCTAAAATAGCGGACAAATAATTTTTAGTAATATGATAAGCTCCCGCAGCAGCTTTCATATATAAAGGATTATTTGCATCAAGCATCAACAAAAGCTGAAACATTGATAATGCGCGTTGATAATTTTTGGTTTTAAAATTATTAACGCCTACATTATATAAATAATTTAGCTCCTGCTTAGAAAATTTGGACTCTGCTAAACCTGCCGGCTTTATATCCAATTTTTTATCCATAGTTGTTTACTCCTATCATTACTGTTACTACACTATCATTACGTTTAAATTAAATCATTGCTAAGAACTTGTATTATTTTTTTGCGGCATTCTGCTAAATCAATATAAATTAATGACATTCCAGCATCAATTACACATTGCTCATCCTGCAGTTCATTATTAATCTTATAAGTTACATGGGCATCTATACCCAATAAGTTTTCTTTAACCTGTTCAAGACCACTAGCATTGCACTGAACAATTATCTTATGCCCTTGTATTATCTCGCGTAATTCATTTTTAATCGTGTCATTAATTTGCTGGCGACTAAAATTATTAATCTGGAGTTTATCCAATGCTTTATAAACAATTGAATATAAGCTATGCTCTAGCGTATTTAATAACTCTTTAATATGTTGTTGATTTTCTTCATACAGCGACGCTGAAAGCCGTTCTAACTCTTTCTGTTGAGCAAGCTTTAATTCATTTTTTAAATTATCGCACTCAAGCTGCGTCTGCCGTAATAGCTCATCACTCTTTTTTTTTGTCTGTTCGCTATATTCATGCACTTTATTTAGTAGTACTACCTCTTCCGATTTTAGTACCTTTATCATGGGCTCTTCGTTTATTATATTATCCATTAGTTAAACTAGACCTTATATTTTACATTTTATGTTTTATGTTACATCTTATATGTTTATTTTATATCTTATGTCTTACATTTTATGTTTTATGCTTTATATTTTACATCTTACTTAGATATCATACATTGTATTTAACAATGTCAGAATCTACATCACGCTTCTTTAAAAAACCAAAGGTGGGCTTATTTTTTCTGGCATTGACACTGGCAATAATGCTACGTAGTCCATGCACAATCTTTTCTTGCTGTGCTTCGGAATAAGAATAAATTAACACAGGCACCCGGCTATAAAATAAAATTAATTTATTAAGAAATCCAACGGGCAAATTTTGTATTTTGCTACTGATTATTTGTTTACACAAATTATTAATCGACATCTCGTTAATCGCAGAACTTTCAGCAAAAGCACTCAAAGAAACAACCAATTTATAATCATCTGAAGTTAATTTTATCATATCCATTGGCGATACCTGCTCAACCTGTTCTTTATCATTTTCACCAGAATTTTTAGCATTAGATCCTTTTGCATTACTAGCGTCGTCTTCATTTTCATCCGCACCACCATTATTTTTTTTTGTATTTTTACCATTTAAATCTTTAGCGGACGATTCAGTAACAGTGGTAGTGTTTTTACGTCTCATTAACAATCTATTCCGTCTAGCTTGAGCTTGAGCTTTTGCCCTTTTTTTCTCTTCCTCTTCTGCGGATATTGCTTCCACTCTTTGCGACTCCACAATACCAGTTTTGTTCTGTAAATCCCGTAGTTTTGTAGCTAATATATAGGTGGAATGAACTGCAATTAGAGTTTTTTCAAATTTTAAATATTCTGCCAATTCCGACTTTTGCTCAAACGAAATATTATCTTTAGTCAGTCGTTTTAATATATGCGCACGATTTTTCATGCAAGTAGATACAAGATTTTCAAACTTTCCGCCTAAACTATCTTTAATAAACCCAAACATTGATTTTACCGATACAACTGCCATGTTTCCTGAGTTAGCCATAGCTATTCCATTAGCCAAGGCTGTATTTGCTTTTAATGACGGCTGACGTAAAATAGAAAAAAATTCAAATAAATACGCAGACTCCTGACTTTCATATTGCTTGATTAGTTTCATAATCAATGCCAATAATTTAGTTTTACCTTTATATTTCTTAACTAAGGTATCATACATATAATTTAAAGCTAAATAAATTTGGGCTGGATTAAAACTGTGAGTATTAAAAAATTCAGCCACCCCAGCTTCTGCAGAACCATCATCTTGCTGAACAATATTGCTCAACAATGTATCCACTTCACCCAAAGACATTCCACCTTCAAAATATTTAACTAACTCGCCTAAATCTTGTAATTCAATATATTTGGCTTCCTGAGTAATCTCTTTGGCAAATTTATCTTCTGTTCTATTCATTAATTCACTGTGAATACGGCTATTCTGCTCAGTATTCATATTTCTGTTATGCTTTAACAAATGCGCCAAGAATTCATTATCCGTAGCCCTATCTTCTCCCGTATCCTCAGCTTGAAGATCCTCACGATGCCTAGTGTACATTGCTTGCGCTGAATCCACCTCTGTATTATCTTCTGCTTGATTAACTTTAGCTTTTGACGCAGAAGAAGACGGTTTTTGCTGTCGCTCTTCAAATATTGCAGGACTTACAAACGGAACGCGTGCAATGGATGTCATGATGATTTTTCCTTAACTTTTTCTCTAATATATTTTCTCTACTGCTTTTTCTCTAGTGTTTTGCTAAAGCAAGTAATTTTTTTACCAAATCTTTATATGCTGGGTTATCAATCTGAGATTGTTTAACCAGTTGATTAATTTGAGGGAATTTGCGTATTGCTTCATCTGCTAACGCATCTTGCCCTTCTCTATATTCACCAACCCTGATTAAAAACTCCAGCTCATGATATTTGGCTAAAAGCAAACGTATATGACGTGCTGCTTCTAAATGCTCTTTGCTGATAATCCGGTCAGCAACCCGGCTCAGACTCATCTGTAAATCTACCGCTGGAAATTGACTGCGTTCTGCTAGTTTCCGTGACAGTATAATATGACCATCCACAATAGACTTAACCTCATCAGATACTGGATCTTTAGCAAAGTCGTCCCCCTCCATCAGAACTGTATAAAATGCGGTAATGCTGCCCTCTGGAGTATTACCTGCCCTTTCCATTAGGCGCGGAAAAGACAAAAACACTGATGGAGGAAATCCGCCACGAGCCAAAGGCTCACCAGCAGATAAACCTATCTCACGCTGAGCACGAGCAAACCTGGTAATTGAATCTACAAACAAAATAACATTTTTACCTTGTCCACGAAAATACTCAGCAATAGTCTGTGCCACATAAGCACATTTTACTTGTTCAACTGGGGGACGATCAGAGGTAGACACCACTAATACACATCTCCTACGTAAATCATCATTTAGTTCAAGGTCAATAAACTCACGTACCTCACGTCCGCGTTCACCTATTAAGGCTACAACTAAGACATCAACCTTAGCATTACGCAATATCATTCCCATTAACGTGGTTTTACCCATACCCGGCCCGGCAAAAATTGCCAAGCGCTGCCCCATACCGCAGGTAGTAAACAAATCAAGTGCAGCAACTCCAGTTGTCAATACATCATTAATCAACGGTCGATCCAGTGGAGACGGAGCGCTCGCCATAATTGGCAAGAGCTTGCCATCTGGAACAAAACTTTGCTCTGAATTTTGCTCTGAACTTTGCTCCTCAACCAGACTGCCACTTATGCTTCCAAAGCCATCAACAATTTTACCCAGTAGAAACTCTCCGGCACGAATACAAAAGTTTTCATTGGTCAAATAAACCCGACAGTTATGAGAAATATTCGCGGTACTTCCAAAAGGTAAAAGTTTAACTTGATGCCCATCAATAGCAACTACTTCCGCATATAATTCAAATTTAGATTTCTGCGAATATATCATGCATAAATCACCAATTTTCGCATCAGGCAGGTAAGCAACAAGAACAACTCCTAAGGCGCTAATTACCCGCCCATGAATTTTATAGCTTTTAACTGCCTCAATATCATTTCCCATAGCAACTAATTTGCTATTAAAAATTTCTTTATATTGATCAATAAGTTCTTTGCTTGCTTGGTTTAACATAATACGGTATTTCCTGTTATTTCAAATAAAGTTATTTCATATAAACATCAAATAACAGTAAAGCAAATCTAAATACCTTAGTTGCCATCCAATCTGCCGTCACGTACAAGCCACCCATCACAAAAATTAATTTAATCGCAAATGCAAGCGTCTGCTCTTGAATCTGAGTTAATGCTTGAAACATACTAAACAATAACCCCACCACCGACGCAATCATAACAACCGGTAAGGATAAAATTAGTGACAGCATCAATCCCTGCTTAGCCAAATAAACTACATCATAATTCATACTGCATATCCCCTTCTATCAATTACCACCAAATCTAAATCATTAAATATTATTAAATCAGAGGGTGCATTTACATTATAAATACATGCATTACAAACGGACGTATTATAAATGCCACCTCCAATATATTATACTACTTTAATTATATTAGTTCAAGCGGTTTATTGCAATACACTAACCTTTATAGATGTGGATTCCTACTTGAAAAATCCCTGATCATATTTTGGATAGTCTTAAAAAATCCATTTTGCGCATCCATATTACTCTTGAGGGTGTTACTAACAGTCTGACTGGTTTGTTGCAATTGACTCTGCGCATTAGAAGCCCACTGATTAAAGAGCTGCTGAAGTTTAACCTGCTGCTCTGCATCAATAGCGGCTTTTCTCTGCTCATAACTTTCTTTATAAGTTGCTAAAGTTACCACAGTTGACTCAACTGCATTTAACATTACAGATATCCCTAACCCCTTCATTAGACCGGTAGCAATTGTCATACCACCGCTTCCTATAGAGGATAACTTCTGCAATTTTGCCCATGACTCCGCACTCATATTATTTTTAAGTTTCTCTAATATTTTAGTAGTCTCTGTTTTGTTATTTGGAGATTTCGCCAGGTAACGCTCAGTAGTACTAGCCATTGTTTTAGATGATAGATAACTAGTTCCCATGCCCGCTGCCATACAAACTACTGTTTCAAGCGCACTCACAATTTGTTCTCTAACTTTTGATGGAATATGTTCATTTAAATAATTTGCGACCTCTCCATTACCACCTAAATGCCTAAATAAATCCGCGATTGGACCAGGACCACTAGATTTATCTTTAGATTTTGCTTCTACTTCAGATAAGAAAAATACAAATGCCAACGCCGGGCTAATTCCAGCAAGCAATAATATTTCCATCATCGGAAGAACATCACTCACGAAAGAGTTATCTGATTTTTGTTGTGCGCTGGCTACTATATCAGATAAAAAAAGAACAAATGCCATAACTGGACTCATACTTGCAAACTGTAAGTATTTATCTGAACCTCCATCCCTTATTGTTTGCACCATAGTAGCTATTGAACAAGCTACAGTGGTTACTTCAACTGCAACTGCAGCGGTAATAAGAGCCTGTTGCGCCACAGTTTCTGCAGCAAACATTGCATCATAAGCACCAGAAAGACCACTCATTGCCATCATTGCAGACACTCCGGTTTGAGCACCCATTTGCCATGTTGCCGCATCGCCACCAATTACTTCCGCACAAATTTCGCCGACACCATACATAGCCACCCCATCCAATGACTTTTGAAAATGCTTCATACCCATGCAGGGGGTACCTAATTTATCACTTATTTCTTTAATTACCCCATGTACCGCTTCTTCTACTCCTGTAGCTAAAATTACCCCTGCGCCCATTTTAAGCAATCCGTCAGTAACCAAATATGTGGCAGCAGCAATATCCGAACCAGCGGCAGCAAAATTAAGCGTAGCTGCATCCTTAACTGATGAGGCAACACTAACTATAGCAGAAACTATATCAAGCGCTCCAAAACAAATTCCAAATATTCCACGTTTATGCCGCTGCTTTTTTATTTGTTTTATTTGATCTGCAAGATCATCTTTACACTTCTGATTTGTAGTTTCGTCAGCATCAGCCTGAGAAGCAAGCACCGTATTAGTCGTGTCGGTTAATTCATCTAATTGATTCGCCAATACCACACCTTGTTTTGACATTGCCTCACTAATTGGCAGTAACACAAAAAGTAGGCTGACAGCATGATATTCTGCTGGAGAACCTTGAACAAATTCTGTATTACGGTCACTACCTTTAACACCAGCTTGACTACTAACAGAAGAACTACCTGTTTGATTATCAGACGAAGACGTGCTAGAACCACTATTTGCTGAAGAATTTTTTTGATACTCCAACTGCGTAAGTATATTTGCTACTGCTGTCGCAAATTTTTCGGTTTCTGCTGCCAAATTATTAATAGTACTTCTTAATCCAATATATGCTGTATCTTTCTCTTCCACTAACTGTTCATTTAAAAAACTAAATGCAAACCTTAACAACTCTACTTTGGGTTGTGTATTTTCTAGTAAAGATTTCATTGCCGATACTGTATTACCAGTGCCTGAAATTAGATCATCAAACACTCCCTTCTGACCATCTTTCATTGCTATTAGGCTAGGCGACACTAGACGATCAATAGCAGAACTTAAGTAAGCACCTACACCTCCACTTCTCAATCCCAATTGACTAATAGTATTCTTCAAGTTTTCTGCCGAACTTTGATTTTTTGCAGTAATTTCAGCAAAGGCATTTTTCAATTTGGTATCTGAATCTTTGGTATCCGAATTAACATCACCGAGCGCAGTCAAAGAACTGTGCGCAGTGTACCCAGACGCTTTTAATCCATCACTAGGTGCATCGGTTTCGGCTTCATCGTCTTTTGTTTTAGATTCAAGCTCTAGCTCATCAGATTTATTAGGTTTTTCTTCTGCTGCAGCCTGCATTTCCGCAGCAGCCATACTACCCTCAAATAACTGAGAAACTTTTTCACCTACTTCACTAGCGCAAGCTCCTTCTGCATTAATCCCCTCTGGGGCATAACCTAGCACGGGATTTGCAAAAGAGATGCCACTTCCAGCAACTAAAGTCCCCTCCTCCTTGATTGCTGATTTTTCTACAGCCTTTTCATATTTACCAGATATATTATGTCTCTCAGCAATAATATCTTGATCAATAATATTTCCTCGAACACTGTTAGATCCTGATATATTGTTCACCCTATTGCATAATCTATAATTATTAAGTTCTCTAAACATAGCAACTTCTTCTCTTTCTATTTCAATTGTAACTTATTTTGTTGGTTATTTTAACTCCCAACATACCGGCTACGTCAACTAATACACCTTCAGCGAAATAAGTACCATTAGCAGTTAACTTAACTTTACCTGGCCATTTTGCCATTTCAAGAGTATCACCAATCCTATACTTTACTAGTTTAGCTAAAGAAATGCTGACCTGACCAACTTCACATTTTATCTGTAAATTAATATCATTATCTGAAATTAAATTATCTTGTTTAACTGCTTTTGATTCAAAGTCATCATCTGTATCTTCATCTTCAGCATCAAACAAGTTTTCTTCGTCATCATCTAACTCAACATCAGATTCAGCCTCTAGTTGATTCATTTCATAGTCGTCCAATAGATTAGTTTCCGTTTCCACCGGTATTTCTCCTAAAAATTAATGCATAAATTGGGAATCTTGAACCGCACTTTGCATCAATTCGCCCACAGTTTGCACCAAATTCTGCCAAGCTGTCGACACATATCCAGAAATAGTATGCATCAGTTGTACTGCAATTTGCTCCTCAGATCCATAAATTTGAGTTGTGCTATTAAGTATTGTTCGTTCATTCTCTGCCTCTGCCTGTGTTGTTTGAGAGAAATAGCTAGCAATTCCATTAATTCCCGAGGCTGCGCCTACCAAAGCCCCCCCCAATACACCCCACTGTTCTGCTGGATGCCTAGCGGCGTTCTTACTATTGGTGATTTTACTGTACATAGTACCGGTAGCAGCGCCATCCTGAGGTATACGTAATTGATCCAGCATGGTTGTTTTGTAATTTTCCATCTCAGGTCTTAGTCTTTCTGCCCTGTATAATTTTTCGGTAAATTTATCTAACTCACCTTTACTGATTGTCGGCGCTTTCATTCGTTCGAGTTTTTCCGCATACTTTGCTCGAGTCAATTGGTCATCAAGTTCAGTGCCCGGTCGCTCATCAATCTCTGCAAATTCTAGCTTTGCCGAATTAGTGTTAGGATCTACAGCAATATGTTCGAATCCAATTTCATCATTTGGCTCAAGATCTGTTGGCTCAAGATCTGTTGGTTTTGTTAATTTAATACATTTATCTTTTATTAAATTTCTATTAGATGCGACATTACGTTCCTGATAGCCTTGCGTCCAAAATTCACCAGCAGGTCCTTGATTCTGTGTATTCTGTGTATTCTGTGAACCCAATGTCCCTAATTCTACTTGCATATTTTGGTCATCGACTAGATCAATTAAGTCCGAATCTTGAGCAGGCCGTCCATCAATGTATTCATCTAAGTCTAGTTTTCCGGTATTAGGTGCTGGAATTTGAGCTGTAGATCTTTTGGCCGCCTCAACTTCGGCAACATATTGATCTGCTTTTTTAAACAAACCGTCAGCATTATTACGCCATTGCTGAATGGAGCTATTTTTGGCATCATAATCTTGTTTATTTTTATTAGCAGTGTCAACTAAGCCCCGTGCATTATCGCGTCCAGTGGTAATTAGTTGAGCATTTTCTTTGCTATAATATGAGGTTTTAACACTTGGGTTGTTAACTTTAAGATCTAACATAAAAGATTTATTATTTTGCCTTGCTCGAATCCAACCGCCTAATTGTTCAGATTTACCTAATTCACGAAGAATTGTTGTTGGAGGACTCTGATCCGATGTTTTTTGGGTGATAATAAGATAACAATTATTGTCTTCATCCGCATTTAGCATAAGGGTGGAGGTTTTACCACCTTCGGCCACCTCTTTACTTATAAGCACAGGGTTACCACTACCATCTTTCATGTAATCCGATACAAATTTCTTACTCTTAGCAAATTTCTGAGAATTTATTCCTGTACCATCTAACTTTTTCAAGCATTCTTTAAATTCTACCGCATTCATCTTTGGCAAATTGGCATAATCTTCTCTATCCTTGGCAAGAACTTGGTCATCCAATATTGCGGTATTAACACCCTCTTTACTCATAAAATCTAGAGGAGCGGTCCCGGTTGCAGATTCTTCACGAATATCACCTAATTCTTTAACATATACCACCTCTTGTTCTACGGCATTACTGTTATTAACTTTTGCTACTGCTTGATTATCACCAGCCCTTTTAGTTCTATTATTCAGTTTTGCAAACGTTTCTTTCTGTGCGTCAATCTCGTCAGCTAGTACATTATTATCTGCTGCAAGCTCAGATCTTAGGGTTTTTATATTTTTTAATGATTCAGGCATTTTTTCCCGGAGAATATCATGACTATCCATGCTTGTTTTAAGTTGGTGCGCTAATGCGCTCTCCTGTGCAAGGCCATTATCTTTGTTTGCATTAAAAGTTTTCCAATGAGACCAAGACTGCATAAGCGCCCCTCCCAACGACACCCCCATAGAAACACAGGCGCCAATGAGACTGTCAAGCGCCGCCTGGTTAGACTTATCCATAATATCTTTACATTTGTTACTAACCGTTACAGCGGTTAGAGTTAACCATTCGGATTGGACTTGCAAAAGCGATAAATTTATGAGGTTCTGAGCGTTCAACGCCTTGTACTGTTCTGGGTACACTTCATTTGCTAAAAAAAGCAAAATTAATACCCCAAGATTAGTATTTACATAGTCGATATTAGCTAATTTAGATTTTAAATCAGAGGACGGCGGTGTAGAACTATTTGGGTCAGGAACAGGGTCAGGCTCATACGCATCACCTGATGATGTTGAACCGTAAGATGTAACAACAGCTTGCTCAGAAGAATCAATCACGAATGCTGACGCTTGAGCGCCACCCGCGTGTTTAGCACTTTCAAGCTTATCCGATTTTTCTGACTGAAACTTATCAAATTCAACTGCTTTTTCAGCTCCAAAGGCTGCAGCTTCGTCCCTAACGAACTCATCCTCTATTTTTGAGTTTTCATATTCCACATTTTCAAGTAAAACCTCCTCGTCCTTAGCATCTTTTTTTGCATCAGCCTTTTGCGCATTCTTCAAAAAAGCAGCCTTAAAGTCTTTATCTCCACCACTATACGTCGATGGCATAACCGGTGATACAGCAATCCCGCCACTATAACTATCAATTTTATACAATAGACGGCTGCTATTAATTTCCTTATACATCATTTTATCTTTTCCTTCCAAATTTAAAATGAAATTCTATTATAACACAAACCATATAAATTGTGTGAAATAAATGTATGTTTTTTAATTAATCGACTCAACATATTGCTTTACCTTATTATTTATTTGTAGATGACGGTGCAGACTCGGTAATTTGATAGTCATTTTTTGTACTTGCCTTGTGCCCGCCCACACTAACATAATCGCTTAATTTATAAGTGTTTTTATCCCAAATAATTTTTGGCGTAACTAGATACAACGTAACTTCTTTATGCACCACATTAGTTTTGTTTTTAAACAGCCAGCCAATCCATGCCAAATCACTCAGACCTGGCACTTTTGTTTCATCTTCCTGAACTACATCTTTAGTATAACCAGCCATGATTATACTTTGACCTTCTTGTAATAACGCTTGGCTATTAATTTGACTTTGCGTAGTACTTGGAATAGACATATTCGTTGGAGTATCAATATTACCGTCATTGAGCGCAATTGATAATTTAATGTTTCTAGTATCACCCTCAAAAATAACATGTGGTGTAATTTGCAGAGCCTGAGAAATTTGCATTCCACCTGCAGCGCCGGCCGCTGCATTTTGCGCGTTATTACCATAATAATAGTTTTTAGTTATGCTCACCATTGCGGGGATATTATCAATAGTAGCTAATGATGGCTTAGAAGTGGTTTGCGCATAGTGATTCTTCTCTAAATACTGTAAACTATCAGAAAAGCTCAACGCACTAGTTACCACAACCTGACCAGGATTAATTTGTTTAAATGATGTAACCAGATTATTACTAATAGAGCCACTGTTTAAATTACCCGCACCAAAACCAACCGAAGCGCCAGCCCCAGATACCCACCAATCAATACCAGCTTGGTTTAGCTTGTCTTGGTCTAAGCGTATAATCATTACCTCAACCTGAATCAATGGCGCAGGCACGTCTAATTCATTAATCAAGCGTTTATAAATATCCAGATTATTACTTTTATCCCTAATCACAATCGTATTTAGTCTTTCATCTGCTTGAACTAAGGGATAACTGCCAACTCCACCAGCAGCATTACTGCCCGAAGATTGATCATTACCGCCCTTACCATCAGAAGTATTGGATCCGCCTTTACCCGCACCACCAGAAGTATCAGTACTTGTATTTTGATTTTTCATTATTTCAGATACCTGATTACTAATCCTATTAGCCCCAGTGCTTGAATTAGTTTGAGTATTTTGTAATAACCCTTTTAATATTGTAGCAACTCCTGGAACAATAACTTCCTGACCATTAAATGTAAACCGCAAGTCAGCCGCATTCGCATATTTTAAACGATAAACCGCAAATTGTTGGTTACTTGGAGTAACATTTAGTGTGGCAATTTCTTGACTCACCAAGTCAACATACTCTTTCGGTCCGGTTACCAAAATTCTATCTTCAGACGGCATTTCAGAATAACCAAAGCGATTCACATATAAGCCCATTTGAATTAAATTTTCCCGGATACCACTCATATCCTGTGGAGCAACCTCGAGTTTAGCAGTAACATTCGTACTGCTCGTAATATATAAAGTACCCGAATAAACAAACCAATTAAATCCATACTGCTTAGCCATTTTATTTAATAAGTCATCAATTTGGGTTACCGTAAACCTTCCATCAATTCTTTGATTTAAAATTGAGCTTGGCAAATCTTGAGCAAATGTTATATTTAATCCATTATTTTTAGCAAATTCAGCCAAGGTGATATGTAGGGTTTTGCCACTAAAAAAATAATTGTACTGACCAGAAGGCGCAGTAGGATTATTGTTAGAAGAAGGTGGCAGCGCCATGCTCGGGTCAGCAAACACAACGTAGTTACACAATAAAAGGCTTAATATGAGTTTTTTCATTTAGATACCAAAAAAAATAAAGTCTTATACTTTATACTAAAAATTTATACTAAATAATTGTAAATAAAGTTATAAAATAACTTAATAACGAGATTATCCTCTATTAACTTAAAAAAGAATATCTTCATTTTTTGTAGATATCGAAGAATTTGGACAGAACATTTGTTAAATTGAAAATTATGTGGAGTAAATATTAGAGGTAGTAGAAACGTTTTAATTACGATTTTTGTTTCAAAAGCAGCGTTAATTTTTAATCAGACTTAAAAACTAACGCCACTGTGTTAAAATACTTGTATTAATTTTATAGATTTTAAATAAATTGTGGTAATGCAGGGGCACTGCTGGACGGTTTTTGACTCGTCTCATACTTGGAGATTTTCAACTTTAATTTATTAAAAAAAGGTAAATGTTGATATCTATCGAAAAATTCTCTACCTAACTTGTTTTCGGCTAAATTTAATTTTTGAAATAAATCTTCTATATGCGAGTTAAAGTTTAGTTTAAATTCACCTATACTATCCGTATCATCACCCTTAATTTTACGACAATTATAATACAAAAACAAAGTACCTAATGTGTCACAAATAC
This sequence comes from Pseudomonadota bacterium, assembly GCA_030917485.1. Lineage (GTDB taxonomy): Bacteria > Pseudomonadota > Gammaproteobacteria > Burkholderiales > UBA11063 > Aquella. The sequence goes on along the minus strand of JAUPUP010000180.1, from coordinate 3,304 downwards.
CACCAATAACATCTGAATTAATGTTTGAAACATCACCAGTCAAACCGCAAGAACCAGCAAAATTTGGTATTTCTAAACCAGGAAGTCCAGATATATTAGTTGCAGCCGTAAACCCACCAAGTAGAAATGATGCAAGAAAAAATCTTTCCCTAGACAATACACTTCTATGAGTTTGTAAAAAACTAGTACTACTAAACTCTCCTTGATCCCAAAGAAGTTCAAATATATAAGAACAAAGAATTTTATGTTCGGTATCCAAGACACTTTTATTTATTTGACTAAATATCTCTTTATAAAATTCTTGCGCACCAGATTTATCACAAACTTCTGAATCTGCTTTATAAGCATGCTTGATCAAATCAAATAGAAATGTGTAAAATCCTTCATTATTTACCGGGGAGGAAACAATTATTTCCCTTACTTGTTTGTCAAATAATTGTTGGTTAATTTTTTGAGTTTTTTGCTTGCTAATACCCGAAATATTTTGCTGTAATAATCTATTGCATAACTCATGTATTTTATGAGACGATATAATTAAATAAAGCAATTTATGATCAAGATTCTTGTCACCAGGCAATAATTTTGTTTGTAGTGCAACCTGCAATCTATTAAGAACGTCTGTTTGTTGCCTCTGCATCTCATCATTTAAACCACCATGATGAACGTTGCTATTTAATACTGATCTGTGGAAAGGGTCATCCGACAAATTACTACATTCCTGACTAACCCAACCTAAAAAACCATATGCCTGGTTAGCCTCAGAACTAGAATGATGTGAAACTAATCTCGAATTAGATATTCCATTTCCAATTACTACACGAAACCCGTCCACAACAAACAACAGCGCAGATGATGCAATTGCTGTGGTTGACAACTTGAAGGCTCCAATTACCAGAATAGGGATTGCAGGTGGAAACGTTACTATAATGGTAGAAATTATAGCCCACACAACTAATGCCCCAACCATAATAAGCATGAATTTGATAAAATTTATTTGAGACTCTTTTCTCAAACGAAGATCGTACCATCTAGAGCTAGAATCTTTTTTATCAACACCAATACCCATAACACGCTTCATGTTTTCCATAAATTCACCAAGAATGTCAGCAGTAATTTTTTCTGCTTTTGCTTCATTTTCTGAGTTTACATCTGAATTAACATCGTTACGATTGTTAACGCCATCATTGGAACCGACACCTTGAGCAGATTCCCCCAAATTTGATAATTGATTCTGATCTGGTGCTGGCTCCTGTACTTCTAATCCTACATCTCTAGCCAATACATATCTTGGTAGTTCTCGTATAAGAGCAATAGTTTTATAAAATTGGAGAAGTGTCTTGGTTGCGCTTGGTATATTTGGGTTTATTATATATGTATCCGGATTGGCTTTATATTTTCTTAAAATATCACGTATCTTATTTTCTTTTTCCCCTTCTGGACATCCCTCCAATTCTGCAAATTCTGCTCCAATTTCATTTCTGATAGAATAATGCAATACAGCTTGATTCCATATATCAAAAACCTCCTTTTTCAACTCAGCACTATTATTACCATTGATAGCACAATACTTAAACAAGCTGTCTATCAATACAGAACTTTCTTCACCAGTAGCTTTTTCATAATGATCATACGCAGATAAAACATAATAACTAAGACCGCTTTCTAAATTTGTTGAATTTCTAAGTAAAGTCATAACACGTTTGATTCCAAGTTCATCTGATTCTTTCATAGACTTTATCAGTAGATTTTTTAACTCGCGAACAGTAGGAGTAGTAGGATTAGAATCAGTAGGCAAGCTTTCAACACCACTGATAGAGTTTTCTAAAATCCAATCTATGCCTTCGTATGTGTTAGTATTACCTAAGGTAGGTACTTTACCTACGTAGTAGCCTAATGCAGCAAATATACCCCAAGAAATCATTTTAGCTAATGTTGCAACTAGATAACCTAAAATTACTACCGGAGCAATAAATAACTTTGCTACAATGGTAAGTACAATCGAAACTGCGCTACCCACAGTAAAACCGTTATACCTAAATATACTAAATATTGACTGCTTAAGTAAATAGTTACTTTGTTTTAAAATCGGTCCGAAGATACCATGATTGCGCTGTTGAAGAGTGTTGTGCAATGTTTCAAGCAAACAAATCTTTTCTTCTTTGCTCAGTGCTTGTGAGTTTTTTATTTCACTAGTGATTTTTAATATCCAGTGTATGGAGTTATCTTTAACAGCTACACCAATTTTTGTTATATCCATGGTTGTTGGTATGCTGTCCAGGGTTGTTATTTCTTTATACAATTCAGCATAAGATTTTACCGTGTCGCTATTTGCACCGGGGTTGTATGAGGATAATGCTTTTATCTGAGGAATGGCAATTTGATTGACTTTTGACAAGTTTAGTAATTTAGGGAATTTATCAGCACGTTTATTTGTTTTATCAATGTGTTCATTTATTTTTGTGAGATGAGATAATATATCTAGCTGAACACCACCAGCGCTAATTATTATCGTTTTCAAGGCATTTTGTATTTGTTCTTTTTCCTCTTCAGTATGCGAACTGTCTGTTAATTTATTAATATAGACTTCTAATGCAGCTACAGAACCTGATGTGGGAATTTTATATAATTGTTTAAAATGACGCTTAAATTTGGCTTCAATTTCAATTAAACTAAATGAATCATGGTCTTGATTGTCAAGACTAACACCTTTAGTGATATCGTTGTATAATTGTCTACTTTTAGTTCGAATTGGTATAATCCCGGAACGATTACGGTCTAAAAATTTTTCCACAGCTACTAATTCATCTTTAGTGAAAAAGCCTTCAAAATTACCATTAGGTTGTTTTTTGGCCAATTTATCAATATACCAAAGCGTAGCAATTTTTACCGCCTCAAACATTATTATGGTGTCTTCGGAACAACCGCTCTGCTCGCAAGTTCTAGCATACAAAACTCCAGCGAAAGTTTCCATTATAAATGTACCAATTAAAGCTTCAGCAGTAGCACCTGCACCAGTGTGAAATGCGCTCGAATCCACCCCCCTCTTTTGAAAAGCCCCACCCGAATCACACAAAAGGTTAGAACTAAGCATTGTACCTACAGGAGGTCCTTGCGCAATCCATTTTTCAAGCTCACCCTTGAGTGCCCTATTAACTGCATACATAAATGACAGTAGCGATCCCTTTGTTTCATTGCTAACTTGACTATTAGATATCCACATAATTAAATCTAACCCTTTAATGGCACTTTTAAGTGGAGAGCTTATTTCCTCAAGACAAGTTTTATATGTGGGTACAGTTACATT
>JAUPUP010000179.1 GCA_030917485.1 Pseudomonadota bacterium | reverse complement strand
TCGATATCTTTATATATAAAAAACAAAGATAAAAATTCACGTATATATTTCATTTTGAGTATCCATTTATAAAGGTATATAATCAGTATTATATCAGCATTATGAAGAATATGCCGTACAAATAAAATTGTTGCCTCTATCCTGCCGTTGTAACTGTAACCGATGCTATTGCTAAATAGTAAACCTTTATGGTACAATCTCCCATCTACCGCTATTTAAGAGCATTGAGCAATATTAATACAATAGTGGATTTTTAAAGTAAGTTTGCAGGAAGGTTATAGCATGAGCGGAAGCAATGATTCAAATATTGTAGTTAATTCGCCGGGGCAATCTGCCGGGTCTCAAATAGAACAACAACCTTCCGTACAAGTGCAATCTCAGCCTTCATCTTCTAATGTACTTACGCAGCCCCTAAAAAACATTATTAAGGCAGTAGCGGAGCCTAGAGAAATAATTTTAGGAAAAGTAGATCAAACTAAGCACAACAAGGACAAATGAATTTTCTGACCTGTTTAAATAAGGCCGGGACAATAAAGGTATATGCAAGTGCGTTTTCAAATTTTTCATACATACTTTGCATCCGTTTTCTGTTTTTTTCGATAGCATTTTGTAGCTCTATAATCCGGATATACTTTAAATCCCATAATTCAAACGTTTCTAAGCCTGGTTTTATAAAAAAATGATTGGGTTCTACACGTGGGGTATGTCCATAAGAAGGTTTAAGGTGTAATATTATAGACCAACTAATACATCCATAATAAACTACTAAAAAGATTCCTCCATAAACTACTAGAAAATTAAATTCTTTTTCTACAATATGGGATATGATGTGTTCTATAACAAAACCCATTACAACCATTAAAAAAGAAAGCAAAAACACACCGCGTTCTGTGATATTTTTCATGCTTTCATTAATAGCAGCTAGATTCTCTACCCCATTTTCATAAATAAAATCTACTATTTCTGGTTTTAAACGTGTTTCTTCATTAATGTTGAAAATATTTTCTATAGATTGATTCATTTGTGTGCATACCTTATTACTAAATCACTAAACACAAATACATAATACCTTATTTATTAGATGCCTGCTTAAATTTATTGGTATATTAATTTCTATTATCTAGGTTTGCACAAAGTATAATTAAAATTTCCGAACTGATTTTTATTATTTTTAATCTGTTGTCTAATTACCCATCCGTTACTTATTAATTCTTTCCAGTATTTTGCTATGGTATCACCTTGTTTTATATTTAGTTTTTCCATTATATCTGCATTATTTATTATCTGTCCATTTGGTAAATTTAGAAGATACATCATTATAACTTTGGCTCCGTTAGAGAGCCTATTATCTGTAGTTAATGATTTTAAGTCCATTTGGCTAATGTTATTGTCGCCTAATAATGCGGTAATTATTTTAAGTAATACGCTTTTACCGTTAGAGCCACTACCATAGAGTATACCTATTTTTTCAAGATTAATATTTTTGATAAATATACTGCCTAGCAATTCTTGTAGTACAGTTTGACTTTCTTTATCAGGTATAACCCGATCAAGATATTTGGTAAATAATAGACATGTCGAAGCTGGCATGTAGTCATAAGGAAGGCAGTACAACATAAAATCACTTTTATTAAATTTAGATTGTTTTATATCATCATTAGCTACTATTTCAAGGGTGTTATTGTTTAAGTTAATCAATACCCGTTTATTATCCGGCTGAGGGCTTTTATCGGCTAAATTCCAGAAAGTACGTATTAATAAGTCTGCTAATCCAGAAGTTTTTTGTTAGTAGTATAGTTATGGTTAATGCAATGTTCAAATTGAGCATATTTATTTGCATAATAGAGAGCTTTTTGATGTTTTTCTGTTTGTATGTGTTTTTGAGTTAATGCTGCATTAGCTTGAATTTGATTTTTCTCAGTAATATTTAACTGCTGCTTATTGTGCCACTTTATCGGGGATTCATTGCGCTGGTAGTCTCCAAAAGCAGCATTAATAAAATTATCCTGAGTATAGACTACATACCAGCCATTCTTTTTATATGGTTTTGATTTTGTAGGGCATCTGGCTATTTTGCCGGTGGTGTTTAGCTTGTTATAGTCAACTAACAAGCCATAATTCTGCATGTCATCAACTAAATCGTGGCTGGTTGTTAAATGTACAATTAGATTGGATATCTGATTTTACACCTACTTAAGAGAGATATTATATATGAAGGTGTAAATTGGGGTGTAATTTTCTTAGGTTGAGGTGTAAAATTATGGGTGGTTATAAGAAACTTGTTGGCTAAATTGCTTTGTAAATACTATATTTATAGGTAATTAGGTTAAGTGGTGAAAATTAATGTCGATACAAAAGTTACTATACTTATACAACTTATTGTATATAATGAGGTTATTCTTGGCTTGATTAGGTTTTAGACTAAATTTTAGACTAAAAACTTTAAAATTACTTTATTTTCCAGTTTGAAATATTAAAAAATAGCTTAATAGTCCTTCCATTGTATCAATTTGGCAACTTTTTCTTGAGGGTTACCAGTTTTTAGCCTTGCCTTTAGTAATTCAAACTCTGGTTCTAGCTCATCATATGCTTCCTTTACCTCAGGGCAAGATAGCATAATTTTGACCATTTCTTCATGCGTGTACTTTGGTTTAGCCATTTTCTACCCCATTGATATGTTTATTTGTAATTTATAATGTTTGAAATACAAAGGTTTTTCATAATATCAAGGTGTATTGTATTGTTGAAAAATTTATCCCCCCATTTATACAAATCAACAATATTTTTTACATCAATATTTGTATGTATATGAATTTCATTAGAATTATTAACACATATTTCTTGGTTGTTCCAATTACATAATGACCACTCAAAACATTTATTATGCTTACCAATCATATAGCATTTTATTATTCCACATGCTATATCATAACTTCCCGGTAATAAATTGCTAAGTTCCTCAAATGAAAATTTAACTATTATAAATGCAGGGTAACCAATATTTTTTAATAAATTAGTTTCTCTTTCCCATTTAAATATATTTTCACCACCCCAGTTATTTAATAAATGAATTATTCCACTGTAATCACAGCAAGAATCTTTTAAAGTAGTTACCCAGACCATATTCTGGCGTTCACCAGTATACATCCACGCATGACTTCCAAAAGATTTATTAGCTTCATTTTTCAGGTTGATAATGGTATTACTATCTAGAATTCCTTCAAGATGCTTTAGTTTTTCTTCCATTAATTGAGGTGATAAAATTTTTAAACCTTCTGCTTTTATATTTTGTATTTCTCTTTCTAATAATCTTGTATAATGAACGTACATAAATGTTTTATTGCAAAGTATTTTATTAAAATCTTTAAAACAATTTATACAAGCATCAGCAAATCTATTATTATAACTTCGCCACCTAAACCAACTATCTTCATTGCGTAATTCCGCAAAATAATCTGTTGCATCACAGTAAGTTATAAGTAGGTTTTCATGATTTTTTAAGAGTTTAAGAAGTGGTTGTGGATATGTATTTATATCTGAAATATCTATCAACTTTTTTAAATCTTTATTTTTTATCATAAAATATAAACACTATATAAAAAAACAATTTCACGCTTTTTATTTTAATTTAAAATTATCTAACTAATAAATTTATTATTAGTCTAACTATTAAATCTTTTTGTTGAGGGTTTGACTCAGCAACTAGTAGGGCTAAGGAAGTTAAACCAACATTATCAATTTTAACCAATAGTTTGTTTAGTTGCAGATATAGTATAAACAAAAAACTACCAATACGTTTATTGCCATCACTAAACGGATGATCTTTAATAACCATATAAAATAAATTAGCTGCTTTTTCTTCAATACTTTTATATAGTTCTTCGCCAAACATGGTTTGATCTAAATTAGCTAGTATAGATTGTAAATTTTCATTTCGTTCATTCCCAAATAGAGTAGTTGCCTCACCAATAGTTACTAATTTTGCTTTTAATTGAGTAATTGCACTAAGTGCATGCTCGTATTCAAGTGAGATACTATTTTTATGTATATTATTGGGCAGCGTTAGTCGATCTTCATCATATTGTAGCAAGGTTGACCAGGTAGTAGCATACTGACTAATTAATTCAATTATATGTTGTCCTTGATCATCAATTAACTGGTTATTAATTAGAGTGTTACCCAGTAGTGTAATTAAATTTTGATATTCCTTATTAGTTGCATCAATTATATTGCTATTAAATGCATAACCTTTTAATAAATAATCTTTAAGCACTGAATTAGCCCAGCGTCTAAATTCAATACCTCGCTTTGATTTTACCCGATACCCAACTGAGATAATGACATCAAGATTAAAACATTCTACTTGATAAATTTTACCATCACTAGCAGTTGTTGCAAAATTTGCAACAACTGAATCACGGTCTAACTCGTCCTCAAATATATTCTTTATGTGTCTTGATATTACCGATTTATCCCGACCAAATAATACTTCTAACTGATTTAAGTTAAGCCATACTGTATCTTGCTCTATTTTTACATCAACAGTAATATTACCATCGGTAGAACTAAATAAGACTAACGGATTATTATTCTGCATTTTCAACTATACCTCATAAAATTTATTATAGGCATGAATTGTAGTATATTAAAGAATTTATTTTTTGCGCAATTTTCGCATTCTCCAAAAGCGTAATTACTGATCAATAACTCTATTGCTATTGTTAAATTTTAATGAATAAAGACTGCTAAATTAATCAATACAAAGTTTATAATAACAATAACAATAAATATCTTCTCCAGGAAAAATAT
>JAUPUP010000178.1 GCA_030917485.1 Pseudomonadota bacterium | reverse complement strand
GCAGGTAGGTATAAGCCTAGTCCAAATGAACCTAAAATATGGTTTAGTTCGCTTAAATCTTTAGCTGAAATACTAAACGAAAATAACACTAGGCTTCTTTCGCTGATTGAAAAAATGAAACCAGAAAGTTTAAAAGCATTGGCAGCAATGTCTGGAAGACAGCCAAGTAATCTGAGTAGAACACTAAAGACTTTTGAGAGATATGGGATTGTTGAACTGAAAAAAGAGAACAAACTACTTAGACCAATAGTTAAAGCGACAAACTTTCAAATTGAATATAAGTCAGCATAGAACATTAAATAAATCATAGAATCAAGCTAGGTGTGGAACACTTTGGTAATTTTTGCTACAGAAAATTTAAGTGTGGTAAGTATTTATCGCTTAGTCAAAATTATACGATAATTTAGTTGAATAAAACCAAGCTCCAGTCACGAAAAGCAGATAAGGATAAAGGCATCATTTATGGTAAAGAAACAAAAAACAACAGATACACTAAACTTAGAATCAATTCTGTTTAATTGCAGGGAATATCTACGAAGTAATGCATCACTGAACGATAAAAGAGACTTGCTTTTAACTCTGATTTTCTTGCGATTTATCGGCGAGAAGTTTGAGAACACGCAGAATGAGTCTTTACCAGACCTAGAACCACTAACTAAAATAACTACATTACCAAATTTCGGATAATGTGTCTTACCATCTAATTTAATGGACATAGTTTATTCCTTTCAAAATATTGCATTTAAGAAATGTGATCATTTCGTTCGCTGAAACAGAGTTATTTCATGATGATTAACTAATGAATGACCATCGACAAATTCATAATTAATTGGCTTTATACGTGGTGTAGTAATATTCGTTTTTTGCAAATATGGTAGATTGTAGAATTTATCAAGGTATGGCAATACGTCCTCAAGCTGACAATCAAAACATAAATCTGGGGCTAAATATATTTCAAAACGTTCAGCCTCATAAACATTATTACCAATGGAATAGCAGTAGTAAGGATAGTTTACTGATATATCAGGCGTGCGAATAAAATATTGCTGAATATAGTAGAGCTTAGAGCCATGATCCTGTTGTTCAAGCTCTTCAAAACCATAGTTTATACATGACAAAACGACATCATTACTTGAGTTTTGTTGATACTTTATTTTGTTAAATAAATCAATAATAATTTGCCAATTAGCTAGCAAATTATTAGGTGGAAGTGCAATAAAAGCTATTTTGTGGTTATCGTTATCAACAATCCCAATTTCAAATACATCTTCCCATACATCACTCTTAATGTAAATATTGTGGTATTGCAAATAAAACTCATGAAAGACACCAACCTCATCTCGGGTGTGCCAATAACAGAGCTTAAAACCTGCGGTAATAAATAATTTCATCGTGGCAGAAATGCCATACCTATGCCAAATTTTACGGATATATATTTTTGCTATTGGATAATTGCTGCTAACTATACTAGCTTGACAATAATATGATGGTTTTGCACTTATTTTAGCAATTGCTAATCTTAGCTTATGCCTTGCTTTTTGCTTGATGCTCATGCTTACTCTCCATAATAATTACCACTCTGCGGATAAAGTACTTTACATTATTTTTACTGCTACGGTAATAATTATACATGTAATGCATTACATTTACAATTAATATTTACAACATATCTGTAATAATACAGATTAATTATGCCAACTATTTACAATGTAATGTGTTACATAGATATAAAGCCATGCTATAATAACTTGCTCCGAATGTACAGCTGGATATTATAAACTCCTAAGATAATTGATCATTACAGTACGGATAGCATTATTTAGGTTGTAGTTACGTGGTAAAATAGGCGGCTAAATAGTTAAATTATTTAAAAGAATCAACAATACTCAAAGCTGTAATATATGAATAAACCAGCCTAATGAGACTGAATATTAAGCACAACAAAACCAGAGAAAGAATATTATGAACAAACATGAACAGAAATTTTATACAGCATTATCGGACTTATTTGTTGGGGCTGAGGTTGATGGTGTTGGTGGATTTATTAAATTAATGAAATTCAAACGTCAGTATTACCAATCAATAGAAAAATTATTAAAATTGGATATATATGAAGCCCTAAAAAAACAACCATCATTTAGAGAAGATCTATTTGATAAGCTCTATCAGTTTTTTAGCTTATATTTTACACAAAACGGTTGTATTTATTTTAACCATACACCGTTTCATAACCAGATTTACGATAAAGTGTATAATGGTAAAGATGTAGCTTTATTCTGGAAAACCAATATGCTATATTATGTTAAAAGCGATAAGTTATGGCGTAGTCTTCCAATCAAATTTGCTGGATATGATTTTTATTTTGATGCCACGGAACTAGAGCAAAAGGCTAATAATACAAAAAATGGTTTAGTTTATACTTTCAAAGATGTAACTAAAACCCCTGAGGATAAACCGCAGATTAATTTCGTGGCTAAACTAAGTAGTAACGGTAATAAAACTAAAATCGATGAAATACGCAATGCTTTAACCAAACAAAGCATTAATCTAAGTGAAGAGGAAATAACTAAGCTCTTTGCGATATTTGAAAAGCAAAACGAGGTTGATTTTTTTATCAATAAAGACGCTAAAGCCTTTCTAACTGAACAATTTAAGTTATGGATTTATCAATACTTTTGGAATGGTAGTGATGATTGGTCGGTGGCACGAGTAGAGCAATTGACGATACTCAAAAACATCGCCAATAAGGTAATTAATTTTATCGGGCAGTTTGAGGATGAATTAGTTAAAATCTGGAATAAACCAAAGTTTGTGCGTAATTCTAACTATGTAGTAACGCTAGATAAATTAATCGCTAAAGGTCTGGATATTGCATTATTAACTAATCACGCTGGGATGCAAGCACAAATTCAAGAATGGCAAGACTTAGGGATTGT
>JAUPUP010000177.1 GCA_030917485.1 Pseudomonadota bacterium | reverse complement strand
ATTTGTCAAACGGAAAATCAACAATTGGCGATATGGTTTGAATTCCAGCATTGCTAACTAAGATGTCGATTTTACCAAACTTGTTTACAACTGCATCAACCCCGTTGTTGACTTGTTCTTCATTAGCTACATCCATTGCTACAGCTAATGTATCAACTTTATATCTAGCTTTGATTTCATCAGCAACGCTTTGAGCAGCGGCGAGATTCAAATCAGCAATAACGACATTACTGCCGTTATTGGCAAATTTTTCAGCGATTCCTTTACCAATGCCACTTGCGCTGCCTGTAATAATGGCTGTTTTACCTTTTAAATTATCTGACATAAAGTGTGCTCCTACAAAAAATTAAACATTAAATTACTAAACATTTAAACACTATTATAATATCGTGGATGTTCCTGCGGATTGATGCGCATGAGCTTTTGCATTGTTGGCTGCTGTTATTAATCTAGGTAATCATATAGAATTTCACCGTAACCTAAAGTTAAATCAGCAATGATATGCTCTCCGGATATGATCTTTTTAACTGGTAGATTGGCAACCGGAGCTAGCGCATGTTTGAATAGCTGTAAGCTTGCTGGTCCTGACCATGCTCCAGATACTTTGATATCTTTGAGGTAATAACGCACCAGTTGGCACACGCAAGCCTGTTTTAAATTAACATCTGGTATTATTTTAAGTAAAAAATTCGGGGTTTTTTCTAGCGATTTTTTAATTTTTTTATGGTCTAACGAATGGTATTTATATCCCATAGTACCAATTGCTATATCTGTGCTGTTATATTTTAGTGTACCCAGTATGGTATCAACATCAACAATTAAATTTGGGTTGCCTAACTTCTCAGGAAACCCCCAAATTTCTCGTCCTGCAGCAATAGGGGCTAAATTATCCAAATACATTGCATGAGCATAGCTGCCGGTGATACCTTTATATTCAACATCAATCATTTGTCCAACCAAACTATAATTGCCAAATCCATATGCATCCGGCATCTTCAAAAACTGAAACTTGACCAATGGTTCAGTTACAATTAATGGTTCAGGCACTACTTCACGTAAAATATCTATATCTGATTCGTAAGTAATGACTAGATATTCACGATTTTTAAATACATAATCAATTTTTAATGCGCTTGGGGATGTAAATGGCATTGAAAATCCATATTTTTTAATATTTTTAATTGAAGCTGGATATCGTTTATTTTGCATAACTCCATATTCTTTCAAAATCTGATTAATTATAATTAGTTCAACTATAATTGTTTTTCGTTCAATTATTATGGTTAATTATAACTAATACATAATGGTGATTAATGTGCAACTTTTATACATGAACAGCCTATTTGGTTTTTTTACCTTTAGTACGAGTACGAATAGATGATGGTTGCTTTAAATAATCATATACAACCTCTCCGCCAGGTAATGTTACGTCAGCTATAATATGAGTGGCTGAGATTATTTTTCGTACAGGTAATTGAGTAACCGGAGCTAATGCATGTTCGAATAGTTGTAACTCAGCAGGGCCGCTCCATGCTCCATGAACCACTACGTCGCTTACAAAGCAGCGCACCAATTGACAAATGCTGGCTTCTTTACCATTCACATGGGGAATTATTTTGAGCAAAAATATTGGTGAATTGGACATTGATTGTTGAATGTGTTTTTTATCTAGTTCCGTGTATTTGAACCCCATAGTGCCCACTGCAACAGTTACACTATTATATTTTAATGTTCCTAGAAGAGTGTCACAGTCAATTTCTAATTTAGGCATGGCCAGTTTTTTAGGGTAACCCCAAATTTCCCTCCCCGCTGCAATAGGAGCTAAGTCATTTAAATACATTGCATGTGAATATGCCCCGATTTTACCTTCATATTCAACTTCAATCATTTGACCAGCTTCGTTAAAACTGCCAAAACCCGAAGCATCAGGCATTTTCATGAATTCAAATTTAACCACGTTGCTTACTATTTTTAGAGGTTCTGGTACTACTTCTTTTAGAATGTCCGGGTCAGTTTCGTAAGAAATGATTAAGTATTCACGATTTCTCATCTTATACTCGATTTTCAAACCGCTTGGTGAAGTAAATGGCATGGCAAATGCCTGAGCTTTTATTTCATCTATATTCATAATTAATTATCGCCCCAAAAAATATAGTAGTTTGATTAGAATGCATATTGTTGGAATAAGATAGCGGAACTTGCTGACATAGTGCTGATTGTTGGATTTGGTTTGGTCTGATGGTTGGGTGATTTTTCAATATTTTCCAGTGGAATTTTTATGAAATTTAAGATGTTAGCGAAGTTGCCTGAGCACCAGTCTCTGGTGGATGTACTATTATATGTATTGTTCATTTTATATCCCCCCACGGTTATAAATTTACTTGTATATTAATTTAAGTACAGCCGTATTATAGCAAAAAACAACAATAGATGTTTGTAATTGTTTAGCATAATTTGTTTGACCGAGGGGGTGGGTTTTATAGTATAATATCACATGTTTTATTTTTTTGAGGTTAAATTTTATGAGTAATGTGGTGTATGCTACTGATTCGTCTTTTGAGTCTGATGTAATAAAATCAGATGTTCCGGTTTTGGTTGATTTTTGGGCAGAATGGTGTGGTCCGTGCCGTATGTTATCCCCAATTTTAGACGATATTTCTACAGAGTATGCAGGCAAGTTAAAAATAGTAAAGGTAAACGTTGATGAAAGTAACGTTACTGCTGCACAATATGGAGTGAGGGGTATTCCTACTCTACTACTGTTCAAAAACGGACAGGTAGCAGGAACCAAGGTTGGCAATCTGCCTAAAAGTCAATTAAGTACTTTTATTGACAGCAATATTTAATTATAATTGACAACGGTATATAATATAAGTTACAATGTCATCTGCCCGTGTGTTTTTCTTCTTAACGGGTAGTTCAGGCAAGTAGAGTAGTAAATCTCTTATCTAGTCTAATTCAAAATCAATACAGTTTGTATATAAGTATGATAGTATAATCTAAAAACACAATTTTTATGTTTTGTGGTTATTGTTTTTAATCAATTAAATTTTTTGATGGTTATTTATGCATTTAAGGGAAATTAAAGACTTGCACGTCGCAGAACTTCTGGATATAGCAAGCAGTTTAAATATTGAAGGCGCTAGCCGATTAAGAAAACATGATATCATTTTTTCTATTTTGAGAAAACGTGCTGAAGCTGGTGAAAATATATATGGCAGTGGCGTGTTAGAGGTTTTGCCGGATGGGTTTGGGTTTTTACGTTCTCCCGATACCTCATATTTAGCTAGTCATGATGATATCTACGTAAGTCCTAGTCAAATTAGGCGCTTTAACTTGCAAACTGGGGATACCGTAGATGGTGAAATCAGAATGCCCAAAGACAGCGAAAAATATTTTGCACTCGTTAGAGTTGATAAAATCAATGATAATGAGCCAGAAACTAATAAACATAAGATTTTGTTTGAGAATTTAACTCCATTATTCCCAGACCAACAATTACATTTAGAGCGTGACATTAAAGGTGAAGAGTCTTTAACCGGTCGCATTATTGATTTAATTGCTCCTATTGGTAAAGGGCAGCGTGCTTTAATTGTTGCGCCACCTAAGACTGGTAAAACAGTTATGCTGCAGCAAATTGCTCATTCTATCACGGCAAATCATCCTGAGGCTGAGTTGATTGTTCTTCTAATTGATGAACGTCCCGAAGAGGTTACCGAAATGCAGCGCTCAGTAAAAGGCGAGGTAGTAGCATCAACTTTTGATGAGCCAGCTTCGCGCCATGTGCAGGTTGCTGAGATGGTTATTGAAAAAGCCAAACGTTTGGTAGAGCATAAGCGTGATGTGATTATTTTGTTAGATTCAATAACACGTTTAGCTAGAGCATATAACACGGTGTCACCTACCTCAGGTAAGGTTTTATCTGGTGGAGTTGATGCTAATGCACTTCATCGTCCTAAGCGCTTTTTTGGTGCAGCTAGAAATATAGAAGAAG
Source organism: Pseudomonadota bacterium (assembly GCA_030917485.1). Classification (GTDB taxonomy): domain Bacteria; phylum Pseudomonadota; class Gammaproteobacteria; order Burkholderiales; family UBA11063; genus Aquella. Next base: position 10,503 of record JAUPUP010000177.1, on the reverse strand, counting down.
GGGGATCATTAACTATTATTGCTACGGCTTTGATAGAAACTGGTTCTCGTATGGATGATGTGATTTTTGAAGAATTTAAGGGTACTGGTAATATGGAGCTGCATTTAGACAGAGAAATATCGCAACGGCGTATTTATCCAGCAATAAATGTACTGTACTCAGGAACCAGGCGTGAAGAGCTGCTATTATCTAAAGATCAGTTGCAAAAGGTATGGATTTTACGTAAAATAATGGCAACCATGCAGTCTGTTGAGGCAATTGAATTTATTTCAGACAAGCTGAAAGAAACTAAAAATAATGCAGAGTTTTTTGATGCGATGCGCCGTTAAATATGGAATTAACTGCTGGTACATACTCAAAGTATTTGAATGTTGGACCAGGGATATTGCAATAAATTCCGACGGGGACGAGTCCCGACGCGTCCCACCATGTACAAACGAGTACATGAGGAGCAATTTATAAAATATGATAAAGTCCAGCTTTAGTTTCGCAAGCAAACCAAAGACGAAGAGTATATTTAGATTAAGATATTATCTATTGTATTGGTGGTTATATTGTATTGTCCCATCTGTGTTTGCGGATGGATTGCAGAATATTGCACCTCCACCGCAGCATGTCAATTGGTTTAATGTTGATAATATACCAACTACTTCTGTTTATAATTCTTCCAATTCTAACCAGAGTACTCCGTCTTTAAACAATAGTAACGCGAATGCTGTCAATGCTGCCTCGGTGTCTAATCCAGACCAGTTTGGAGACAGTTTTTTTCATTCAACGCCATTGCCAGAATCTTCATTACTAGCGCCAGTTAGTCTTGAAGAAGTGCAGGTAGGAAATAGCTTTTTCGAGTCGGCTAACGCAACAACGGTTTCAATTCGTCAAATTGGTGCTACTTATGAAGATAGAATAAATATGTCAGATTTTTATCTTTATTTTAACCAACTTTTGGAGAATAATGTATTCTATGAAATTAGATTGTATATGGCATATCTTTATCAGACAACTAATCCAGGATTTCCTCAAGTACCAGCAAGTAACCAACCCAACCCACCTGGTTACGGTAGTGTAGGAATCTTAGGATATGTAATATTTTTGAACAGTAATGTTTCGTTAATGCCTTTTGTGCGTCTGGGTTATTACGATAATTTTTATATGGTTTACTCAAATAGCGATGGCAGTTATATTAATTCTAGCCAGTATGTCGGGCAAGGAGGGGCGCGTTTATCTTTAAAAGTAAACAACGCTTTTGCAATTTATACCAGCTATTATGCTGGATACCAAATTATCTATCTGTCAGGTGGAGGAAAATATGCCAACAGTGATAATCCACAAATAGCTGGACTTGCATCTTGTATGGAAATAGGAACACCATATAGAATGACCAAAAGCTTAAGCGTCACACCATCTGTATTCTATAACATTAACGCCAATAATCCCAATTATGCTGCCTCAACATTACCTTATAATGCAATAACCACCACCCTCAATAGCACAACCTTTGCCATAAGGCTGAGCTATAATTTTTGATAACTAGTTGTCTTGTAACGAATTAATTGATTAAAATTGTGATTGATAAAATTCCTGAATCATTTTACTGGCAATGCTGTAGGTAGTTGTAGGTCTACCTGGAATGTCTTTGGCACTGTAAAACCCTGCTTCTGCAATCTCCATTTTATCAGGAGTTACCCCTCCAGCTCTATAGGTTGCAGTAAACCCTATCATGAGTGAATTATTGGGATAAGGCCATGGTTGCGAACCCCAATAATGTAGATTGTCAATTTCTATATTAATTTCTTCTTTAACTTCACGCACAACCCCTTCTTCTAGGGATTCACCAATTTCAATAAAACCAGCGATTAATCCCCACGACTTAGGTGGAAAATTAACTCCGCGTGCCATTAGTATCTTATCGTCTTTGTGAATACGCACAATTATACAGGGTGAAATATGTGGATAATTTTCGGTATTACATTTATTGCAGTATACAAATTTATTTATTTCACGCCGAGTTGTCGGCTCGCCACATCTGCCACAATAAGTATGGTTGATGTAGTAATCATGCAATTGTTGATAGTAAACTATCTGTTGTATCAGGTCATGATCAAAATGATTTAATGCGTGGCGTATGCTGATAAATTCAAGATTATCTAAATGTTTGTCTACGAGAATTTCGTTGGTCACAGTTGCAACGTATTGATTCTCTGAGATGTAAAGTTTAGTTAAATGGTTTTCAATTTTTAATATATCTTGAGAATGGGGTAAAATAATTTTATCCCCATCCACCATTTTAATTAGAATATTACTTTTACAGATTATTATGTTAATCATGATGTTTTCAAACTGCAATCTTTTTTTATGTGTGTTCAATATTTACATGGCTTTCAGTTCAACAGTTAAATATCTGTGATCTGTGAGAACCAAAAATTAGCAATGTCATTCTCGAAGTAAATCATTGATGGAGGTTTTTGACCTGGTTCCTGCATCTACTTTTTTAATTATGATAGCAGCATATATTGAGTGAGTTTTATCTTCACTAGGTAGATTGCCCGGTATTACGACAGAGTATTCGGGAATTTTACCGTAACTTATAGTTTTAGTAGTACGATCATAAATCTTAGTTGATTTGCCAATATATACACCCATTCCTAAAACTGATCCTTGGCCAATAATGACGCCTTCGACTACTTCGCTTCTGGCCCCAATAAAACAGTCATCTTCGATAATAGTCGGGTTACTTTGGATTGGTTCAAGTACCCCGCCAATACCAACACCTCCAGATAAGTGTACGTTATTGCCAATTTGTGCACAAGACCCAACAGTTGCCCAAGTATCTACCATAGTACCAGAGCCGATATAAGCGCCAATGTTTACGTAGCTTGGCATAAGTATAGTGTTTTTAGCAATATAAGCGCCTTTTCTAACGATGGCGCCTGGTACTACTCTAAATGATTCTCGAGCAAACATTTCTGGTGAATATTCAGCAAATTTTAAACCGACTTTGTCATAAAATTTAGTCCAATTAGCGTCAGTAACTTGATTTTGATTTACGCGAAATGATAACAGCACTGCTTTTTTAATCCAATCGTGAGTAACCCAAGTGCCACCGACATTTTCGGCAACACGAATACCTCCACAGTCAAGCGTATCTAATACTAGATCTACTGCTTTTTTTACATTTTCATCATTTGGTTGTATTTCATTAATTTTAGCATATGCAGTTTCAATAATTTGACGAGTACCATCCATTCATTATTCTCCAGATACAAAAACATTAGGTTAAGTGGAATTGTAGCATATATAGGCAACATTGGCTTACATTTTAACCGATTCTGTGCGTTGATTTTATCTTAAACCAATAAACTAAGGTTGTAAGTATAGGCGAATAGTTGTGATATAATCATTGAGTATTCATGTTTTTCTCTTTTGTTTTTTAGGATAAATGTTAGATGTTTAATTTATATAGCCATACTCAAAGTGAATCAAAAAATAAAATTAGTCAAAACTACCGTGCCAATGAAAAGGAATGTGTTGAGCGGTTATTGCAGCTACTTGAGTTACCCGAAAGTATCGAAGAAAAAGCTGCAGTCTTAGCCAAAGATTTAATTGCTAAGGTGCGTTCTAGTAGAGTAAAAGGTCGGGGTGTTGATGCCTTAATGCAAGAATTTAAGCTATCAACTGTTGAAGGTGTATCTTTGATGTGTTTAGCCGAAAGTTTGCTGCGCATACCTGACCAAGCAACTCAGGATAGGCTAATCCGCGATAAAATTGCTAAAGGTGAATGGTCTAATTACACTAAAACTAACAATATATTTGTTAATGCAGCAAGCTGGGCTTTATTAGTAAGCGGTAAGTTAGTAGGTTCTTATGATGATAATAAATTATCTGCTGTATTGCTTAGAATATTAGCTAAAGGAGGTGAACCGCTTATTCGCAGGGCGATGAATGCTGCGGTTAAATTGATGGGCAATCAGTTTGTAATGGGCGAGACCATTAACGATGCGCTAGCGGCACGCACAAAGTTTAAGTCAAAAGGATATAAATTCTCTTTTGATATGCTGGGTGAGGCGGCTATGAATGAAGAAGATGCGGCTCGTTATATGCAAAGTTATATTGATGCTATTATTGCGGTAGGCAAGGCTAATAATGAACGTAGTGTACACACGGGGGAGGGCATATCAGTAAAATTATCCGCAATACATTCATGTTATAGCCGTAATCAGTATCATCGGGTAATGAGTGAATTATTGCCGCGGTTAAAAAAACTTTATCTACTTGCTAAAGAATATCAAATCGGTTTATTTATTGATGCTGAAGAAAGTGATCGTTTGGAAATATCTTTAGAATTATTGGAAATGTTGATTAATGACCAGGATTTGCAAGGTTTTGAAGGCATCGGTTTTGTGGTGCAAGCTTATCAAAGGCGAGCGGTAGACGTGATTGAACATATTGCAGGTCTGGCCAAAGCTGCTAACACAAAGGTTATGTTAAGACTGGTAAAAGGAGCTTATTGGGATAGTGAAATTAAACAAGCTCAGGTTGATGGACAGTCAGATTATCCAGTATTTACGCGTAAGTTTTATACTGATGTGTCTTATTTGGCATGTGCAAAAATATTATTTGATCATCAAGATTGTATATACCCGCTATTTGCGACCCATAATGCTCACAGTCTAGCAGTTGTGTATTACATGGGAGAAGGCAAGAATTATGAGTTTCAATGCTTATATGGTATGGGAGAAGCGCTGTATAATAATGTGGTTGGCGACAAAAATCTGAATAAAATATGCCGTGTATATGCTCCAGTTGGAACTTACGATACTTTATTGGCATATTTAGTGCGCAGACTGCTTGAGAATGGAGCTAATTCATCATTTGTGCATCAAATTCTTGATAACAATACTCCAATTGAAGAATTAGTAACTAGTCCCGTTATATTGGCTAAAAAAGCACAATATGAGTCAAACCCACATTTTAGCAAACCAGAACATATTTATCCTAGGAATCGCCTAAATTCTAAAGGTATTGATTTATCTGATGAAATTACTTTAAGTAAATTACAGGCTGAACTAAACAAATATGAAAAAATTGAATACTTGGCTCACCCATTAATATATCCAGAATCTGACTTGGCGGATATGCATTTACGGCATAAAACTGATGTGCCGAGTCCCGGGTGTTGGAGTGATAAAGTAGGACAATGTATTAAAGCTATTGAGTCAGATGTTGAGGTTGCAGTTAATAATGCCGAAAATGCTTTTATTTCTTGGTCACAACTTGCTCCTGCACAACGTGCTCAAATACTACTTGATGTGGCAGATAATTTAGAACTTGAAGCGCATTATATTGAGTTATTAAACATATTGGTGCGTGAAGCAGGTAAGACTTTGGCCAATGCTGTTAGTGAAGTGCGCGAAGCAATTGATTTTTGTCGTTATTATGCCAATCAAGTAATGCATGAATTTGACAATCATACGCATAAAGCATTAGGTACTTTTGTGTGTATTAGCCCGTGGAATTTTCCTTTGGCAATTTTTGTGGGTGAGATAAGTAGCTGTTTGGTCAGCGGCAATTGCGTAATCACTAAGCCATCGTATCAAACAAATTTAGTTGCTTTTTATGCGGTTAAGTTATTTCATGCATCTGGAGTTCCTCAAGATGTATTGCAGTTTTTACCTGGTTCAGGTAGCGTAATTGGCAACTTATTAACCAAGCATCTGCGCATTAAGGGGGTTGTGTTTACTGGTTCAACTGAAGTTGCTCAAACTATTAATCAGAATTTAGCCGATAAAGATTTTGAATCAGTATTAATAGCTGAGACCGGCGGTCAAAATGCTATGATTGTTGATTCAAGTGCATTACCAGAGCAAGTTGTTATGGATGTGATCAGTTCTGGTTTTGATAGTGCGGGGCAGCGTTGTTCAGCATTAAGGGTATTGTATTTGCAGGCAGATATCGCCGATAAAGTATTGCATATGCTACGTGGGGCTATGGATGATTTACGCGTAGGTAATCCAACCAATTTATCTACCGATATTGGACCCGTTATTGATAAAAACGCTCAGAAAACTCTACTTGAACATATAGAGAATATGAAAATAAATGCGCGCATGTTTCATCAATCGGCATTAACCAGTGATTGTGATAATGGTACTTATGTTCCACCGACTTTAATTGAAATTGGCAGTATTAGCGAACTGCACAGTGAGGTCTTTGGTCCAGTTGTGCATGTTATTCGTTTTGCTAATGATGAGTTAGATAAGGTTATTCAAGAAATTAATTCAACCGGATTTGGATTAACTAACGGCTTACATAGCAGAATTGAAGCAACTGCAGCTAAGGTTTATAAGGGCATAAAAGCCGGTAATATTTATATTAACCGGAATATGGTGGGAGCTGTTGTTGGTGTGCAGCCTTTTGGTGGTGAAGGTTTATCTGGAACTGGACCTAAGGCTGGTGGCGCATTGTATTTATATCGCTTGGTTAATAGTTCAATAAATCCTTTGGCTCAGTTTGTAAGTGCAGATATGGGGGCTGGTTTAAGCGCAAGCATGAATGCAAGTGTAACTAAGAACGCAGGCTCAGACTTGTATGCGGATGAGTGCAAATATGATTTTTTTAAATTGAATCGGTTTTTAGCCCAATTAGATAAATGCGGGTTTAGTATTGTGGAACAGCAAGAACTATATAATTATGCTGAAATTGTACGAGATAATTCGCTAATATCCCGGCAGATTGAATTACCCGGACCTACTGGAGAGCATAATTTTATGTTTTTTGCGAAGCGTGGAGTAATTGCTTGCTTTGCTAGCCAGGCTATGGACTATGCTAAACAAATTATTTGTGCTCTAGCTACTGATAATGATGTGGTTTTATCGGATGACATACATGCGAATGTGTTGGCTAAAATTTTACCTAGTGGTTCAACTATTGTAAATGATGTGCAACATATGCCAATCATTAATGCAGCCTTAATTGCTGACAACTATCCGAAACAACGAGAATTAAGAATGGAACTAGCTCGACGAGACGGTGCTTTAATAATTAATTTACACACCAAACCAGACGGATATTATGATTTATATTTGTTACTTACTGAACGTACAGTAAGTATTAATACTACTGCAACAGGTGGCAATGTAGAATTAATGAGTATGAAAGATACTGTGGTTGAATTATATGATAATTAATTCTTACAGTAATGAGTTACGCAGTAACGAGTTATCGCAGTAATGAATTACGCAGTAATAAATTACCTCAGTAACAGGTTGCTACAGTAATGAATTATCCGGATAATTTACCCTTTACCCATAAAGTGGCTCAGATTAAACAGGTAATACTTGATAATCAGGTAGTTATTGTTTGTGGTGAAACTGGTTCGGGTAAGACCACACAGTTGCCAAAATTATTGTTGGAACTGGGGTTTGCCCAACATGGGATTATCGGGCACACCCAGCCCAGAAAAATTGCCGCAAAAACTGTAGCCAAAAGGATAGGTGAAGAATTAGGTAATTCTGATTTGGTTGGTTATAAGGTGCGGTTTTTAGATAAGACCAAAGCGCAAACTCGTATTAAGTTGATGACTGATGGCATATTGCTGCAAGAAATTCAAACTGATAGAAGGCTCAGCAAATATAGCGCATTAATCATCGATGAGGCGCATGAACGTAGTTTAAATATTGATTTTATTCTTGGCTATTTAAAAACCATACTAACTAAACGTCCTGAGTTAAAGATAATTATTACTTCAGCAACTATTGATAATCTTAAATTATCTAGGTTTTATAATAATGCGCCTATTGTTGTGGTGGAAGGCAAGACTTATCCGGTAGATATTATTTATCAGCCAATTATTGATGATGGTAATAATTTAAACCAGGCGGTTTATGCGTCAATTAAAGCTTGTTTTAGTATCGAATTAGGTAATGTACTAATATTTTTGCCGGGTGAGCGTGAAATTCGTGAATGTATGCATTTTTTGCAGAAGAGCACCCTTAGGCATTATACTATACTTCCCTTGTTTTCTCGCCAAAATGAAGCTGCTCAAAATAAGGTTTTTATTAATGACGGCATAGTAAAAATCATTATTACCACCAACGTCGCTGAAACCTCGCTCACTATTCCTGGGATTAAGTTTGTTATAGATAGCGGTCTAGCTAGAGTAAAACGCTATAGTTTGAGAAATAAGGTTGAACAACTGCAAATAGAAAATATTTCTCAAGCAAGCAGCAAGCAACGCTCTGGTAGGGCTGGTCGACTTAGCCACGGTATATGTATTCGATTGTTTAGTGAAGATGAATTTAATTTACGTCCACAATTTACTGATCCAGAAATTCTCAGAAGTAATTTAGCTAATGTAATTTTAAAATTAACCAGTTTAAAGCTGGGCAGTCCAGATAAATTTCCTTTTATTGACCGACCAGATGCTAAAGCGTTTAATGATGGATTTAATACTCTATATCAACTGCAAGCGCTTAATCTAGATAATCAGATTACTCCACTTGGTCAAAAAATTGCCAAAATTCCGCTAGATTGTAATTTAGCGCGAATGCTTATTGCTGCAGATGATTTTGATTGTTTAAGTGATGTTTTAATTATAGTGGCTTATTTAGCAATTATTGATCCGCGAGAATATCCATTTGAATTACAACAGCTAACGCGGGAACGCCACCAAGTATGGGAAGATAAGCAGTCTGATTTTATGGCTGTTTTAAATTTATGGGATTGGTATCATAAGGAAGTTGCCCATAATACGCGCGCTAAGATAATTGAAAAATGCCGTTATAATTTTGTGTCTTTTTTACGTTTGCGTGATTGGCATGACTTATATGGTCAGCTAAAGGAGGTAGTGCATAATTTAGGCTTACAATTTGTAAATACTGTGAATACGCAAAAAAGTACGACTGAGCAACAGGTTGCTAAGCAACAAGCTGGATTAAATTTACAGAAAATCAAATATCAAAAAATTCATCAGGCTCTCCTAAGCGGCTTATTAAATAATATTGGGCAAAAAGATTTGGTTGAGAATTTTTATCAAGGGATTAATAGTAAAAAATTCTTTATTCATCCCACTAGCTATATTAATAAGCCTAAATGGATAGTTGCTGGTAACCTTATGCAAACAACTAAATTATACGCAAAAGTTAATGCGTATATTGAACCATTATGGTTAATTCCGCTTACAGTGCATTTAGTTAAATATGTTTATGCTAATGAACATTGGGATAAAAAGCGTGGTGAGGTTGTAGCTAGTCAATCAACTTTATTTGGTGGACTGATTTTAGAAAAAAAGACGGTGGGATTTGCCAAGCATAATCTACCTTTAGCTAGAGAAATATTTATTAAACAAGGTTTGGTAGTTGGTGAATTAAACAAAAACTATTCATGGCTGCAACACAATAATCAAGTGCTAAAAAATATTGAAAAACTTGAACATAAACTCCGCCTTCCTTTACTAATGATAGAAGATGAACTGTTTGATTTTTATGCCAATGCATTAGCGCATGACATAGTTGATATTAGAAGTTTTGAGCAATGGAGCAAGTCCAATGAGGATAAATTACGTCTAAATCAACAAGAGCTGATTAATAAGTGTACTTCGCAAATGGCGTGTGAAGTTAATTTATACCCAGATGTTATATTATCCGGTGGCGAAAAAGTTAAGCTGCGGTATAAATTTGATCCAACAAGCGTCCAAGATGGAATGACGGCTTTAATTTATTTAAACCAGTTAAATAGAGTCGATGTTAACGTATTTACCTGGCTAGTATCAGGTTTAATTAGAGATAAAATAACTTTTATTCTTAAAGCATTGCCAAAGGCAGTCAGAATAGCAGTAAACCCAGTTAATGAGTTTGTGACTGATTTTTTATTGGCAGCCAATGATTATAGAAACAAAGATAGTAATACTTGTTCTGATTTACATATTACTTTAGCTAATTACTTAACTAAGCAGACTAAATTATCAATAACTAAACAGGATATTGATAAGATAACCCTTCCGCGGCATCTAACTTGCCATTTTGAAATTATTGATAATAGGGAAGTGCTTGATAGTGATGATGATTTAATTGCTTTAAAATCTAGGTTGGCTCATAAAATGGGTAATCTGGTTAGTAGTTTAGGCAATGAGTATCAGGTTTTAGATATTAAGGGATGGATCAATGAATTGAGTCATCTGTTTGAAGAGGTAAGGTTTTTACGTAATCGACATGAAGTTGTTGGATATACCAGCTTAGTTGTCAAGCACAATCAAGTTAATTTAACCGTTGTGAATGATTTAGATACAGCCAGGATTAATACTAAAAAAGGATTGTTTAGGTTAGTTAGATATCAATTGGGGCAGCAAATAAAATATTTAGAAAAGAAATCTATAAATTTTAAGCAGGCATCTATCTATTTGGTTGATGTTTATACTGTAGATAAATTGCTTACTGACAGCATAAACCAAATATTAAAAATGTCAATAGATTTAAGCCGTTTTCCCCAAACCGAAGACAAATATAT
>JAUPUP010000018.1 GCA_030917485.1 Pseudomonadota bacterium | reverse complement strand
TGACGAATTTTTAGCTCATTATTGTTTAAGATAATCCGCCCCTCTGGAGTTGGTAGCGTACAAACTCGATTCTTGGTCAGAAATGGATGAAATTTGGCAATATAGTGATTTAACGGCTCATAATCAATTGGTAAATATGGATTTAGCCTAAATGAGTATAAATTACTCCACGCATCTTTGATTAACACCTGTAATACATAAGCACCATCACTAAAAATCAGTTTAAAGGTTTCGGCAAATTGTTTGACCGTGGCATCGACAATAAACGCTAAGGGCTCAATTAAACCGTTACCGCCCAATCCAACACCCGCTAAATATAAACTATCGTCTAACGTAATTAAGAGTAATTGATGATCAATCATTTGCTCAACCCGTCCAACTAATCTAGTCACGTTAAAACCGAGCTGTTCCAAAACTAAAGCCAGCAAGCCATTGGTTTCATAACAATAACCGCCACGGCGTTGATGAATCAACTTATTGCTTAACGACTGAGCATAAAGTTTAATCGGTTGATCACGGTCTAAGCAGGTCTCAAACAACGCTAGATTTTCAAATGGAATGCTCAACGCATGCGCGCGATGAATCGCAAATAAAGTTTCGCGACTAACTTCACTAGTTCCACTATAGCCAATCCGTGCAAAATAATCTGGTAAATTAATCATTTAACCTATCCTATGTTAATGTGTCAAATTTAATTTACCAAATCTGACGTTTTAAAGTAATCTTGATATTACCAACACACTGTAATATCAGCCAAATTTAAAAAACTTTAATTTCTTTTTCTGTATTTTCTGTATTCGTAAAATACCAGTTATACTTCAATGTATAATAGATCTGGTATACCAACTTCCTTGCCACTGCTATTATGGCTTTTCCTGATGGCTTTTTCTTTTTCAGTACTGTATAAAACTCTTTTAAGAGCGGGTTATAACGAATACTAACCCATGCACATTGCACCAGTAATTTGCGCACCAATTTATTACCTCGTTTAGTTATTCGCCCATGACAAACTGTTTCATTAGAATTATTCACTCTTGGACATAATCCAACGTATGCAGCTAATTTATCTGGACTCTCAAAGTCAGTTATATCACCAACTATGGCTTTTATTCCCATCGCACTTTTATCACCAATTCCGCAAATGCTGCTTAAGTTTTCGACTTGCTTCATCGTTGATTTTAGCTCTTCAAGCTTGGCTGCCAATTTAGCTATTTCTGCATAATTGTGCTCAATATTACTTAACGCAAATTCTACTTGAAACTTATAAACACCAGCTAATTCATAGCGTTCAACTAAGTTTCTACGATTCTTCTTAACACTTACTTCGCTACTCTTTAACTTGATGCCAAGTTTTAACAATATATTGTGAATTTGATTCTTAAATGCGGTATTGCTACTTACCAGCATATCTCGTGTTTCAATCAAATTGATTATTTGATTGTCACTTTCACTTCTCAAGCGAGCTTCTGGAAGCATGTCTTTGCTCAAATACTCAGCTAATAATCTAGCGTCATTTTTATCAGTTTTCTTGACTGATTTTGAGATTAGCTTAAACTGTAACGTATTTACCACGTAAATATTTTCTAACGTTATTACTTTTTGCAGCATGTTCTGCAAGAACAAACTATTTACTGTCGCCTTAAACGCTACTTTATCGATACGATTAATTTGTTTTAAAAACTCTTCAATTTGAGATATTTTAACAGTACTTATGTGTCTAGAAATTTTGAAACGCAACAGCCTTAGGAATATCGTGAAATTTATCTATGGTTGCGCAATTACCATCGTAATTACATTTCTTCAATTCTTTGCCTTTTGTTACAACATAGACTGAATCATTAGTTGTACTCATCTCTGAGACTTCATCTATAAACTTATGTAATGATGCACTAACACGATGTCCATCTATGATCCTATATATATTGTTATAAGACAAAGAAAATCCATTATAATATTGATCTAATGATTTTATTCCAAATACGCCATACGTATCCTGTATAACAGATGATGCTTTTAGATCATTACTGTTTGTATCAACGCTAGCAACACCATGATAATGAGCTATTTGAATAACGCCATTATCATCTTTTAGTATTTGAGGGGATTCAAGAGCCTTATTATCGCTAAGGAATGTCTCTTTTATGTATTTAGTCCAAACAAGAGTATTGCTGATATATTTTCCTAATCTTGAATATTTATTGTTGTCTGTATCTACAAAGTACGATTTAGTCGTACCGAGCATGACATAGCCATTTCCATAGAGATCAAAGAACATACTGCTATAGGGCGGATTATCCGCTCCTACGTCATCATATGTATCAATCCGGTTACATGTTGTTGCAGTCGTAGCTGTCTCAAGAACACATTTATTTATATAAAGTTCATGATTTTCAGAATGGGTAGCGACATAAACTGTTATATTATCTGTTTGAACGTTAGCTATATACAGTTTAGAGACTTTGTCTTCAAATTTATGTACTATTTTGATAAATTTATCATTATCGTAATACTCCAAATCTCCATTGTCTGTTCCAACAAATCCAATGTTTTTATCAGTAGCACCAACTATTATCTCTTGCGTGGTTACGGATTCAGTGTTATTGACTTGGTTTGTCGATTTACTAATTGGACTACCTGCTCCAGAATTACATGCTGTTAAACTAGCGCCAAGTAAAGTTGCTAATAGTAAAGATAAGTTTTTTGTTGTCATATTTATCCTATGTTAATGTGTCAAATTTAATTTACCAAATCTGACGTTTTAAAGTAATCTTGATATTACCAACACACTGTAATATCAACCAAATTTAAAAAATTTTAATTTATTTTCTGTGTTTTCTGTATTCGTAAAACACCAGTTATACTTCAATGTATAAGAGATCTGGTATATCAACTTTCTTGCCACGGATATTATGGCTTTTATTCCCATCGCACTTTTATCGCGAACTCCGCAAATGTTGGTTAAGTTTTCGACTTGCTTCATCAATCAAATTGATTATTTGATTGTCACTTTCACTTTTCAAGCGAGATTTTGAAAGCATCTCTTTACTCAAGCTTTATAAATGTCAAGTGCAACAGCAATATATAACTATTCTCTAAATAAGGGAGAGTGATTTGCTCTCCCGAGTTTGCAAATGCGGTTTCTCTATTACATGAATAAATGTAGCAACCACATGTTCCATAACATAAATTATCTAGAAAGTTTGAAAAGAAACAGCCTTAGGAGTATTTGTAAATTTATCTATGGTTGTACAATTACCATCGTAATTACATTTTTTCAATTCTTTGCCTGTTGTTACAACATAGATTGAAAAATAAGTTGTACTAATCCCTTCTACGCTATCTTCAAATTCATGTAATGATGCACCAACACGATATCCATTTATGACCCTATATAGATTTCCACCATATATAGAAAATCCATTATAATCTTTATCTAATGATATTATTCCAAATAGGTTAACGGTATCATCTATAACAGGTGATGCTTTCAGATCATTACTGTTTGTATCAACGCTAGCAACACCACTACTAAACTCACTCCCATGAGCTATTTTAATAACGCCATTATCATCTTCAAGTATTTGAGGGCCTCGCAGAGCAAAATAATCATTAAGGTCTACTTCTTTTATGTATTTAGTCCAAACAGGAGTATTGTTGACATATTTTCCTAATCTTGAATACTTGGCGTTGTCGTCTGTAGGAAGCGTGTGGTTCCCCACAGTCTGATCGAGCATGAAATAGCCATTTCCCTGGTCATCAAAGAACATACTGCTAGACAGATTAGTATCTTCTGATGTGTCATAATATGTATCAATCCGGTTACAGGTTGCTCGAATCATACCCACATCAAGAACACATCTATTTAGATAAACTTCACCCCCAAAGAGATGATCTCCTTCGGTAGCAACATAAAATGTCAAAGTTACTCCTCCTCTTCGATTATCAGGTATGAACACTTTAGTGACTTTGTCTTCAAATTTATGCAATATTTTGATAAATTTGTCATTACGGTAATACTCCAACTCTCCCTTGTCTGTTCCCACAAATCCGATGTTGTTACCAGCAGCACCCACGTTCACCTGTTGCGTGGTTGCGGATTCAGCATTGTTGATTTGGTTGGATGATGTACCAGTTGGACTACCTGCTCCAGAATTACATGCTGTTAAACTAGCGCCAAGTAAAGTTGCTAATAATAAAGATAAGTTTTTTGTTTTCATTTGTTTTTCCTTTTATGTGCTATAAAACACTAATCTAGTTTTATACCACCAATTTAATCTTTTATGGTCAAACGCATAGCCTTCAGCGCATACTCAGGGAATGTTTTTTAATGCAATGTCTGCAATTAACATATGCCATGTGTAATTCTTATGGATATAGGCTGCCATACTAATTAATTAATAATTTTATATTTTTCAAATCACCGCCGTAACTTCATCTAATCCAATAGTTACATACTCTAACCTATGCGTATAAGCTAAACCAAACTACAGATAATGAATATTACAGGGTATATGTGGAGGAAACTATGACTCTAAATAAAAGGAAGACAAAATGAGGACTCTTCCTGAATTACATGTCTAAATAAATTCAGTAACTTTGAAGAGCTAAGATAAGCTTTATATTTTTGATGGCTTAATTTACTGCGTGCTATGCCCAATAATTTATAAGTATTTTTACGACGTAGATAGCAGTAAATAGATAATAACCAAATTGAATTCCAGATAAATTCTGGATTGGATTCAAAGGTGATCCAAATTTTACACACAATTATAGACAGTGCATCGACTAAATTGTTGATTTCAAACAACGCAGGATTATCACATTCTTCAAGACAAAATAAATCAATGCATAAATTCATTAAGCCATCTAGACTCTCACAGAAAAATAGCAAAGACAACCCCAGTCGTAGTGCTAGAATGAGTTTTAATGCTATATATTTTTTCATTGAATTCTTTATCATTTTAAAATGTGTTTTACCAACTTAAACCATCATTGAATTTAAGCTAAAATATGACTTTGATTAATTAACTATTGATTATTAAATAGATGAGAATGCATTAATTGTTATCATCATGACCATTGCTAAGGTCGAAATATAGACCATAAGAGTTTTAAACAGAATACTTGTATGACTAAATCGCAGTTCGCTGAATTTGAAAGTTTGGAGCTTGCTGCGTAACATCAGTTATTAATTAATTTTACCTAGATCGTATAGTCGTTGTAACTCCATGTCTTGTCCTTGAGTATGTAAATTAACAACCTCATCGGTAGTTAAATAATGTTTATAGCGGTCACAACGTAAAAACCCTT
>JAUPUP010000176.1 GCA_030917485.1 Pseudomonadota bacterium | reverse complement strand
TTTTTTGATAATGTCATTTTAATAATTTAACCTCATAAATTTTGTTGTTAACAGCCAACTCTCTATTTATGGTGACATTTCTATTTCAATTCAAGTGACATTTCTATTTCAACTTAACAAAACAATAAAAAACGTTGACAAATAAACGGTGTTGTGTTAGAATGGCGTTGATTAAATCCTCCACTATGTCTGTAATACCCAAGGGGTTTGGTTAGTAATAATCAGCAGCTAGTGGGGGTACTTTTTTACTTGAAACACTCCATTTCTTTTATAAGCATTGTACTTATTCTATCATAATTTTCAGTATTACCCTGTTCCCATTTTTGGAAAACTGCATAATTTATGTAGTCTGCTACTTGTAGAAGTGAATGTGAGATCGATTTATGGTGTACTAATTTGCCACTCAAACCATTATTTTTTATAATATCAGTTAATTCGGATTCCATTTTTTTATTGCTAGTGAAACCCGGTAGTTCATCACAAATTATAACCATATTAGAGCAATCTTTAATTTGATTTTTAATATATTTTACAATATACTTTATTAAAAACCCTAGTATTTTATAGTAGAATTTAGGGGGATCTTGTAACGCTTTAAATACTTTTTCTTTATCGGCAATTATACTAAAATATTTTATATCTTCTTTATGATTACTAATAATTTCAAATATTTTATTTTTTATATGTTTATTATCTTTATTAGCATGAAAATAATGAAATCCACTATCCTTATGTTGAGAATCAAAGAAACTTATTAGCTCATAACGTTTTTTTTCTAATTCTATGACCATTTGATTTATAGGATTTGTAGTTAACGCTGCTGTAAAAGTAAAATATTTTGTTTTTTTACCGTTGAATCCTGTATTCCCGCCCTCATCAATAAAAATGTAAACTGTATTGCTCATATCATCTCTATATTTAGTAAATTGGGCAAATAGTTGGTGCCGACAGTGGGACTCGAACCCACACGACTTTACAGCCACCACCCCCTCAAGATGGCGTGTCTACCAGTTCCACCATGTCGGCAAGATAAGAGAAATTATTGTGGAATTTGATTCTTTTGATCTTTTGCAGGTTGGGTAGCAGAACTACTAGCATTAGCCCCGGTAAGCGGGCTACTTGTCGCTATCTTACCATTTAACCCAGCCATAACCCCAGCATCACCAACTCTGCCATTGCTGCTCAATAATACTAACCCAAAAGTAGCCACAAAAAATACCGTCGCAAAAATTGCGGTCGTCCGGCTTAAAAAATTTGCCGAACCGCTAGCTCCAAACAATGATCCGGAACCACCACCAGAGCCAAAAGTAGCCCCAGCATCAGCACCCTTACCGTGTTGTAATAATACTAATACAATAACAGCCACCGCCGATATAATCTGTATAACCCAAATTAATGTTTTTATAATTTCCATTATCTACACGCTTCCTTCATTACGTTCTTCAATTAACACCTTTACATTTTATAATCTGCCGTCATAGCTATCCGCGTGACAATCTTAATTAATGGATTTTGTCAGGTATTAAGCATTATTTCCTGGATTTGAGACAGTTATTTTAACATGCACAATCAATCTGATGTAATAATCATACACCTTTTACACACCTAATATGCGCAAATTTTACTAAAATCGTCCACTTTTAATGAAGCTCCTCCCACTAAAACCCCATCAACTGTCGAAATACTTAAAATATCCTGGGCATTTTTACCATTTACACTGCCACCATAAAGCACGCTTACTTTGACATGCGGTAAATAATTTTGCGCAAAAACATGAATTAATTGCATAATTTCATCAATCTGCTCCATGCTTGGTATCACTCCAGTACCAATTGCCCAAATTGGTTCATAGGCAATAACTAAATTAGTCAACGGCAGCTTAATCTGTAATAACAATTCTAACTGCTGCACTAAAAAATCAGTATAGTTATGTTGATCACGCAGAGATTTATCTTCGCCAATACAAAAAATTGGAGTCATGCCACAAAGCAGCGCAGCTTCTATCTTATTCAACAGCACGCTGCCAGATTCATTAAAAATCTGCCTGCGTTCAGAATGCCCAATAATAATATAGTCAACCGCAAACTCTTTTAACATATCCGCACTTACCTCACCAGTATATGCACCACATTTATTAAACTGGCTAACATTCTGACTGGCCAGTTTAAACTGTGCATTAAGTTGAGTCAACAATTGGGATGCCAGAGGCAAATAAACCTGGGGTAGGGCTAAAACCACGCCGGGTTGATTAGTTGATTGACTAGCCGAGTACGCAGCCAAATCAGCTTTAACCTGATTGACACTACCATTCATTTTCCAATTAGCCACAATTAATTTAGACATATTTAACACCATCTCCCAAATATTCTTCTATACTCTTTGTTAATTTATAGGATAATTGCTGCTTATCTGATTATATAAATACTCAGACAAGACATCACGGCTAGCAAAATCCGCGGCATTGACTGGCGGTAAAATGGTTACATTCACTACTAGATTTTTTAAATACAATGTATTCATAACCGTAGTAAACCAGCTTACTTTAGAAAAACTTACCTCGGTCGCTAGTTGATCATCTTCCTTACGATAACTCAAAACCACTGGAATTACTTTACTTCCAGCAATTCTAGCCGCCTCAAGAATTGGAGCTTTAAATGGCAATACCTGCCTGCCGTCACTAGTTGTGCCTTCTGGGTAAAGCCCAACTGTTGCCCCATTTTTAAGTAAATCGGCGACATGCTGATTAATTTCAAATATTTGCCGCTTATTTTTTCTATCAATAAAAATAGTACCACCAGCTTTAATAATCATATTGAGTAACGGCCACTTAAGCATCTCAATTTTGCCAATATAACATAAATAACATAAGCGCAGCATAATTACAGTGTCCAGCCATGAAATATGATTAGATACCAGCAGAGTGTTTTTTAGATCAATATCTTTGAGATTACACCCAACAATATTAATACGTGCACCAACTGAAGCAAGTAGACATCTAGACCATAATCTACGCATATAGTTGCGAATAAAATTTAATGAAATAAAATAAAATAAACTCACGGCAATTATTAGCATTGCCATACTCAAAATAACCAATATAAATCTTAGCCAGGCAATTAAAGCACGCATTTCACTACATTCCTAAAATCTGGTAAAAATCAACTCGCTATTTTAACCTAAATTAACCATAACTGTCATTTTTAGTCTAGTCACCGCTGTTCATAGAAATAATTATTTACAAAATCATACAATTAGAAATAATTATAACTTGTTGATATATATTTGTTTGATGTTTTAGATAAAGTTTAGTATATTTATTCTATAAACAGACTTGCAAACAATACGATTACTATCATAATAAAAATGTAAGAAATTATATGTTTGTTGTATAATCACTGATTATTAAAAATTGCGGGTTACGCTATTTTTAGCCTAGATTCCTAGAGTTAATAAATAAATTTTACACAGGCTGGCTCTTTGCAAGGAAACACAATGTCAGGAAAATCATCAACCAATACAGCCGCAACTGGCAATAGACCTCAGGGTTTTACTGCCTTCACTTTATTTTCTCTTACTTTTTGCTCAATGATGGGCAGCGGAGTATTTGATATCCCACAAAATATAGCTAGCCACGCTGGAGCTATTGCGGTTGTGATTAACTGGGTCATTGTAACCATCGGTATGCTTGCACTTGCTTGGTCATTTATATATATATCCAACAAACGTCCTGATATTAAAAGTGGTATCTACGGTTATGCCAAGTTTGGTTTTGGCGATTTTGTAGGATTTAATTCTGCGTGGGGATACTGGCTCAACTCTCTCTTAGGCAACACCAGCTATCTAATCTATATATTTGCCACCCTCGGTAACTTTTTTGTTATCTTTGGACATGGCAGTACTGCAGGGGCAACCATCCCGGCATTTATTGGCGAATCAATTGTGATTTGGATAGTATACCTATTAATCACTATTGGAATTAAAGAAGCCACTTATATAAACACCATGATTACTACAATTAAAATAATTGCCCTATCAGCAATTACTCTTATATTTTGTTACGGATTTAAACTTAATATTTTTAAACTCAATATGTCAACCCATGATCTCCATCTAGGCAGTATGCTTACTCAAGTAAAAAGCACTATGCTGGTAACCGTATGGGATTTTTTAGGGATTGAGGCAGCATGTATTTATGCCACTCATGCCAAATCAATGAAAGAAGTGGCTCGAGCTACTATGCTCAGTGTAATTGCAGTATTAATAATTGATGCCCTTATCTCCATTCTACCCTTTGGAGTAATGACTACTAGTTCAGTACAAGCGCTGCAAACACCATCTACTGCTGGAGTAATGGCAGTTATACTTGGCTCAATCAGCGCCAACCTGATTCGCATTGCGGTATTAATCTGTGTAGTAGGTGCGCTACTCTCTTGGCAAATGCTGGCAACTAACATTCTTTACCTAGCGGCCAACGATAAAACCATGCCCAAATTTTTAGATAAAATAAACGCCAAATTAGTACCTAGCCGAGCATTATTAACTAGCAGCTTAGTTTTACAGTTTTTTATTACATGCGCCCATTTTAGTGGCGCTATATACTTAAACATGATTCAAATTGCAACAAGTTTAGTGCTAGTGCCATATTTACTGGCAGCGCTTTTTGCGTTTAAATTAATAATCACTGACAAGAAAATCCATTACTATGAACTCATCAAAGGAGTTTTAGCAGTATGCTATGCAATATGGTTAGTTTATGCCGGCGGATTAAAATTTTTAGCTATTTCTAGCATCATGTATTCGGTCGGCATTCTGGTATTTTATAAAGCACGTCGCGAACAGGGACAAAAACTAATCAGCAATAAATTTGAATTAATAATGCTAATAATTATATTAGCCACTTCACTTAGCTTATCTATATTATGGCTTAACGGTGTCTGGAGTATCAATTAACTATATCATGAAAAAATTATCAAACCATAATAACCCTAATCTACCAAGACTGGAGAGGCCAATACATGACTTGTCAATGCTTGGTTTAACTCGGCTCAAATTATCAACAATTAAGTTGTCAATAACTATGTGTTTAGGATTAATCATAGCAATATTACCCACACACTCTAACGCAACCGGCAGAGCAGTGTTTAATCAAAATCAAGAACAAGAATTTATTCAAAAATATACGCTTAAATATCATCTACCTAAAGACTATATAGCCGAAGCTTTAAAACAAGCAGTTTTTCAGCAATCTAGTTATGCAATGCAAGCAGCAATTGCTAGTGCACCTGCACACAGCAAAGGAAAAACCTGGATCCAATATCGTCAACAATTTATCAATTCTGCTAAAATCAATTTAGGTGAAGATTTTATGTGCGAACATCAAGAAGCTTTAGCCAAAGCGGAGGCTAAATACGGAGTACCCAAATCAATTATTTTAGGCATTATTGGAGTTGAAACATCTTACGGTTCATTTACTGGACATTATCGAGTAATTGATAGTTTGGCAACACTTGCATTTAATTCACCTCGCCGGGTTGAATTCTGGCAAGATGAACTCGCACAATATATTTTAATGTGTTACCAGTATAAACTTGAGGTTGGTAAACTCATAGGATCAATTGATGGCGGGTTTGGAATTGGGCAATTTATGCCCAGTGCATACCTCGAGTTTGCGGTTACTGCCGAGGCAGATACTGCCGAAGCAGGCACTGCCAAGGCAGGCAGCAAAAGAGCACCCAATTTAATGCAGGCAGACGATGCCATTATGAGTATTGCCAACTATCTAAAACAGCATGGTTGGCAGTCTGGGCAGCCAGTAGTCATAACCGTCAAAAGAAGCAAAGATACTTGTAATTCACTCGATTGTAATCGTAAGGAATTATCTTATACTATTGGAACATGGCAAAAACATGGTGTAGTGATTCAAAACCCACCGAAACAAAACATGAGCAATGTATTAGCCGATTTAGTTACCCTAGATAATAATTATAAGCAGCCTGCATGGCTGGCGCTCAATAACTTCTATAGTATATTTTCTTATAATCATAGCCAAAAATATGCTATGGTGGTTTATCAATTGGGCAACGCAGTAGTAAAAAGTGTTAAACATGATGGATGCTAGTCGCATTTTCTGTTGCATTTTCTAACAATAGCATCTGCTTTCTAAGGTGCAATATTTTGATTACAAATATCATACTTACGGAACTTATCAAACTTTTGAAACTTGTGCAAGCTATAAAATCTATAAAACCAGTTGTGCTAGCTACATTATATATTGCAATAGTTCTTGCAATAGTCCCTAATGTTACTCCCGCATATGCCAGACCAGCCAATCAATCTAGCCTGATTAACCATATCCACATACCTAAAAACTTACCCAACTCCACTACTCAACTGATAGTTGTTACTCAACACAACCCTAGCATAGCAGCGCAAATAACACTACTGCAAAAAAACTCCAATCAATGGCAGCAGGCTGCTATACCACCCATTAGTGCAGTTGTTGGTTCAGAAGGAATTACCTCAGCAGCACAAAAAATAGAAGGCGACAATAAAACCCCAGCCGGATTATATAAACTTGGACCTGCGTATGGAACTAAACCATTAGCACTTAAAATGGACTACCGCTACATTACCAACCAAGATAAATTTATTGATGACCCTAAAAGCAAGGACTATAACACATGGGTTGTCGGCAATACCTCGGCGACAAGTTATGAAGCAATGAATCTTGGGCACGGGGCATACGATCTTGGTTTAGTAATAAATTACAATATGAACCCAGTAATTTCAGGCAAGGGAAGTGCAATATTTATGCACATATGGGAAAGCTCAACCATTGGTACTCATGGCTGCGTCGCAATGGCTAAGCCTAATATGCTAAAACTATTAAAATGGTTGGATAAAAACTCCAACCCATATATTTTAATTACTCTGCCAGCAACTTCCACGGAGTGAAAATATTTGAAAACCGCTCTAACGCCTGATGCTGGCGTTTGTTTATTGCCCCGCTAATTTTTGTTCTAGATTCATGAATATTAGCTGATAAATTTTTTAGATAATTTTGACTATTATTCATACTCTGTGCCACCATCTGGTTGACGCACGCCCAAAATTCAAATGGATTATGCACATGACTAACCTGATTAACCATATTAGACACCCTATCCAGCAGGCTGTATGAAGTATTAGTATTCAAATTTACTATTTCATTCATACTAATCAACGGCGCCTCTAAACACTCTTTAATTATATCTGCCATAGTAGATGATGCCTGTACCATATTTTGATTAATCTTACCCAATACATCAGCTTTAAGCAAAACGGATAATGTATCACCCGTCAATCCAGATAATGAATTTTTAGAGTGCGTATGCTCATTCTCATATCTGTTATCTGCAATTAATTTAGCGGAAGTGTGCTTAGGCGTCGCCACAGATGACTGCCGCACAGTTGACTGCGCAGATGACTGTTTAGATTTGGTTTTCTTAGCGGTAACATCATCTTTAACAACAATAGTGTCCTTAGCTGCAGCAGACTCATTGCTGCCAGCCCTATGTTTAGCTGTCGGTTTATTCTGATCAGCACTAGCTTGTTTAGCTGCTTTAGTAGGAATTAGCTTTTTTTTGATACTTTCTTTTTCAGCAGTAATTGAATCTCTAAGTGATGCGCTCAATTTAGACATGATATATTTACTCCTTATCTGTGTTTAAAATCTGTAAAACCTCGTCGACCAAACTGGCAAATTCTTGCTTAGCTTTTTGATTATCCAAATTATTTACCGAACCCCCAAAAGCCGCAGCTTGTCGGTACACAGTTCTTTGATAGATATCAGTATTGGTTTTAGGAAAATCAAACTCGCTGAGCAGGAGTAATGCCTCTTTTGAAATACTTACATTACCTTGACACATATTAGCAACCAGTCTAGCTTGCAAGTTTTCATTAATAACAGAAACATTAGTGATTAATTTTTGAATACCAACCGCAGACCATAAGTCGGTTGGGCTAGGTACCACAGGAATTAAAGCTAGGTTAGCAATAAGCAAAACTGAAGCAGTAAAGCTATTCTCCACTGCTGGTGGGCAATCAATTACAATAAAATCATAGTTATTTATGTATTTTTTGATTTCTCGGTGAGCTTTATCGCCAGCATTGGCTAAGCCCATAACCGCAGCCGGGAATGGGCACTCATCACTTGCGCTCGAAGCCCAGCGCGTGGCGCTGCCTTGTGGGTCTCCATCAACCAGCAAGGTCTTAGAGTTTGCCCCAATAACCCCTGCCAAATTCATAGCTAAGGTTGTTTTGCCACAGCCACCTTTTTGATTAGTTACCACAATTATTTTTGCTGCCATTTTGTCTATAAACTTCCCACTAATTGACTAATTGTCAGAGAAGTATTATATACTAATTTATGAGCCGCATTACGTAAAAAAATAAAGTATAAATTTTTACCCCAAAAACAGTAAAAGTCAAAAGGCTAACCAATACTCTAAAAAAGTTTTAGTTAACCTTCGATTTACCAGGTGAAACAATTGATTTTTTATGAATTTTAACCACTAATACTGATTCGCTTAACCTCATTAAAGTACGACTTCGAAATGATATTTTTAGTTTTCTTTAAGAATGACTTAATTACTCTAGAGTTAACATTTGTCTTTACTCCACAAGATGAACCATTAATATGCCATAAAAATTCTTTATCCACTTCAAAAGTCTTTGTTATGTGTTTATACTTTTCATGATCCCACTTAGGTGAAGCATATAAATCCTTATCAAAAAAGTCGTACATATCTTTAACACTTTCCGCCTCAACTGCTAATGCGGATATTGCTTTACTAGTTAAAATAACTGAACTAGTTCTATCTTTAGCATGCAAACATCCACACACCAAAATAATATCCAACTCTTTTTCGAGAAGTGTAAGACAAGACAAAAACAATGGTGCATTATGACGCTCAGTCAATTTGTCGCCATCTTTAGCAATCAATTCTCGTAACTTATGGTAGGCAAATTGTTCCGCTATACTTAACTTATTTACACCTTTATTTTTTTCTATAGCATCCAGCTTTAGTTTTAGCTTTTCAATACTCTTAGTATTCAAACCAGTAGTTGCGCCGATCTGATTCGTATCATTACCCACATTTAAGCCAAAAGCACAATATTTACCTTGTTTACCAAGTCGTTCCATGCCCTTCTGCATAGCAGTCTTATGTTGAGCAAATTCACTATTTTGACGCCCCCCCAGCGGAGCATTCACCAAAGCTAAAAAACGCACATCAAATACAACCGTATCTTCCCCACTGCTATGATCTTTAAATATTTTTTTAATAAAAGTTTCAGCACTCTTTGCAAAGAAAGTTTGCTTAGTGCCATTAGATTTTGTAGTTAGTTTACGTCCAAAAATATCCTTGGTAAATTTTCCATAAAAGCTGCCAC
>JAUPUP010000175.1 GCA_030917485.1 Pseudomonadota bacterium | reverse complement strand
AACATTAACAAAGACCCAACACCAGGACCATGTACCTCAATACCTAAATAATTATTCTCAGGGTTTTGCTTGGCAATCTCAGCAGTTGCATGCCCCATACCAAAACCAATCTCAATTATTATAGGATGACTCGCATTAGAATTGCCATCATTTGCTGCTGCTGTTTCAATATTTGATGATTTGAATTCCTCATCAAGGTGAATAATCAATTGTTCTTGATAATCAATACCGTACACCGGCATTAATTCATCAATGGCGTTTTTTTGTCCGGAGGTAGTTTTACCTTGCCTAAGTATAAAACTTTTAATTTGACGCTGGTGAATACTCATCGTATATTTTCATTTGAACTTAATCTTTTTATCTATTTTTTTATTTATTCTTAGGACATATCCTAAATTCATCAACTACCATCTTAACTATTGGAATTACTGAAACTAACATAACTACTAGAATAACCACTGACAAATGGTTTTTAACCAATGGTAAATTACCAAACATAAAACCGCCACCAACAAAGACTAAAACCCATAACGCTGATCCAAGAATACTAAAACTAATAAATCTAGCATATTGCATTTCTCCCACCCCAGCCACAAATGGGACAAAAGTACGAATTAAGGGGATAAACCTCGCAATTACAACAGTTTTACGTCCATGACGTTCATAAAAATCATGAGTTTTATTTAAAATATCTCGCCTAAAAATTTTAGAGCGAGCATTTTTAAATAAACGTTCACCAATAAATTTACCTATAAAAAAATTACTATTATCCCCACAAAACGCTGCAATAAAAATAGTAATAACCAAAACTACAAAATCTAAACCACCGCTAGCAGATGTACTCCCAGCACCAGCACATAAACTACCTGCTACAAACAATAATGAATCTCCAGGAAGAAATGGAGTAACTACCAACCCAGTCTCAGCAAAAATCACCACAAAAAGAATAAGGTAAAAATAGTTATGGTATAAGCTTACAACTTCACTCAAATACTTATCTAAATGCAGGATCAACTGGATTATTTGCATTATACTACTGCCTCTTCTCGTTGCTTAGGTTTTTTAATCAGGTTTGCCCTAGATACGCCAAACCATACCAATAAAGGCGATGCTACCAATACCGATGAATAAATACCAAATAAAATTCCTATCGTCAAAGCTAAAGCAAAATTATGCAAACTTGGTCCACCAAAAAACAACATGGATAAAACCATCATCTCGGTACAGCCGTGAGTTATAATTGTCCTACTCATAGTTGCAGTAATTGCGTTATTAATTAACTCGGGCACTGTGCCACCACGTGTATTTCTAAAATTCTCGCGAATACGGTCAAACACTACCACCGATTCATTTACCGAATAACCAAGAACCGCCAGTATGGCTGCCAAAACCGTTAAGGAAAATTCTAAACGAAAAAAAGCAAAACAGCCCAATATAATCACCACATCATGCATATTAGCTAAAATTGCTGCAATCGCGAAGCGCCATTCAAACCGAATAGCTAAATAACCAAGAATTCCAATGCATACAAATAAAATCGCCATCAATCCATTGACAATTAAATCCTGCCCAACTTCTGGACCAATAAACTCAACACTTTTTAATTGTGGATTGGGTCCTTCATTCTGAATCAGATTGTATACTTGATTGGATATAGTAACTGAATTTAAATGTCCTCTATTAGGTAGCCGAATCATAACATTTTTAGGACTATCCAAATTTTGTACGGTCGCCATATCCAAACCGTTATCATTCAATTTAGCCCGAATATCATTCAAACTGACCGCTTGCGAATAAGACACTTCCATCAAAGTGCCTCCAGTAAACTCTACAGACAAATTTAAGCCACGACTAAGCAAAAAAAAGACCGCCACAATAAAAGTCAGTAGTGAAATTGCGGTGGTGATTTTGCCGTAACTCATAAACGGTATATCTGTTTTTATGCGAAAAAATTCCATTCTTATTACCTCAAATATACAATTTCTTGATGCGGCGATTCGCATATAAAACCGCGACAATCCCACGCGATACCAATACAGCACTAAACATGGAAGTTAAAATTCCCAAGCAATGCACCACAGCAAAACCTTTAACGGGACCAGAGCCAAACGCTAATAATGCAAGCCCAGCAATTAGGGTGGTCACGTTTGAATCAAAAATTGTAGCAAATGCATGGGTATAACCCGACTCAATCGCAATATGCGGTTTTTTATTATTTCTCAGTTCTTCACGAATACGTTCATTAATTAACACGTTGGAATCTATCGCCATTCCTAGAGCAAGCGCAATAGCCGCAATTCCAGGCAGAGTTAAAGTAGCCTGCAACATTGACAGCGCAGCAATCAATAACAGTAAATTTACCGCCAAGCATATAATTGAAATAACACCAAACACTTGATAATAAATAATGATGAATACGGCAATTGCCACAAAACCCCATAATACCGAATGAAATCCTTTGCTAATATTTTCTTTACCCAGAGAAGGTCCTACGGTGCGCTCTTCTATCATATTCATTGGCGCAGATAGAGATCCAGAGCGTAAAAGCAAAGCGACGTCATTAGCCTCTTCTACATTCATTGCTCCTGAAATCTGCACCTGTCCGCCGCCAATTTCACTCCGAATTACTGGAGCGGTAACCACCTGCCCCTTATTGTTGTCGACCAACACCATTGCCATACGCTTGCCAATATTTTCTTGGGTCACCTGCTTAAAAATTGCTGCGCCAACGCCATCTAGCCGAATATTAACTGCTGCCCCGCCGTTTTCATCAAACCCCGGCTGTGCATCAGTAATATTATCTCCAGTTAATTCAACATCTCTATTTACCAAAATTTTACTAGAGCCATTTTTAGCGCTGGTATCCACCAATAACTCCTTGTCGGATGACACGCTCCCAGCCAGTGCATTTGCCACATCAGTTGGATCGTCGTCAACCATACGCACCTCCAAAGTAGCTGTGCGTCCTAAAATATCCTTAGCACGTGCGGTATCTTGCACACCAGGTAATTCAACCATAATCCGCTCATTTCCCTGCTGCTGGATTATTGGCTCCGCTACTCCCAATTCATTTACACGATTATGTAAAATCAAGATATTTTGTTTTACCGCTGCTTCTTTAATCTTCTGCATCTGCATCTCTGAAATAATTGCTTGCAAGCCACCATTACCGTCATCATTTAATTGAATATCCGGCAAGTCTTTATGTAATTGATTCAAAGCCTGCTGCAACGTATCTGCATCTCGAAACTGCACGGTTAAGCTGTTTTGCCCTACAATTACATTGCCATAACGAATTTGATTATTTCTTAAATCACGCTTGATATCACTCGCATATTTATCTAGAGTTTTTTTAAGCGCCTGATTCATATCTATTTCAAGTAAAAAATGTACCCCACCGCGTAAATCAAGCCCTAAAAACATCGGATTAGCATTTATCTTACTCAACCATGCCGGACCAGACGGCATTAAATTCAGTGCAACTACATAATTTTCCCCCAACTGGGCTTGAATAAAATCTCGCGCCCTCAATTGGGTATCTGTGTCGGCAAATTTTAACTTTAAGGTTTTACCGTCAAATACCTCACCCAAGGGAGTTAGATCATTATTAGTTAGACTAGCCTCCAGAGCAGCTAAGGTATTGGTATCAACTCTATTATTTGCATGGGTGCTGGATATCTGCACCGCTGGCACCTCACCATAAAAGTTGGGAATGGCATAGATCAAACTAATGATTACAGCCATGACAATTATTATATATTTCCATGAGGAATACTTATGCATAATCTAATAGACTCCGAATATATACCAACACTTAAAAAACTGTGCAGTAGAAACTGTGCAGTAGAGGATAGTTTAAGCTCTGAATTGCTCAGAACCTGTTTGAAAACTTCCAATCTATTACAAAAAGCAGTAGATTGAATAGGATTTGACAAAATTTTAGTTGTAATAGAGTAACTATTACAACTATTACTCAAAAACTTCATGAAACTCTATTTCAATTACTACTTTTTTAACTTCGTTAGCAAGCCATAACGACTAGAGTCTTCAAACAGGATCTGAGCAAAGCTAACTTTTATCTACTTACTACTTATTTACCTGCTTATTAGTGATTAGCCACTTTATTGCTGGCGTGCCTTATCTAGAGCACCTTTTTCCAGTTTGGCGCCAACAGTAGCTTTTTGCACAGTAATAGTAACATTATTAGCAATTTCCAGTGAAATAAATTGATCATTAACCGCAGAAATTTTACCCAAAATTCCACCATTAGTCATCACTTCATCACCTTTTTGCAGTTCTGACATCATTTGACGCAAAGCTTTAGCCTTTTTTTGTTGCGGACGGATTAATAAAAACCAGAATAGTACAAATATAACTATCATGGGCAAAAATTGCATAATATTAAATCCACCTATATTGATGGCATTGTCCGCAGCATAAGCACTAGGAATGAGCGACATATTAAATTTACCTTTCAAAAACAAAAATTGTTAAATTTTACTAAAATTTACTAAGACTAAGCTAACTTGATACCCAGCATTCTACAACATTGGCGTATAACTTGCTGCCGTGTTTAAATACAAGACTTTCTGCACCCAAGCACAGCAACATTATTAAACGCATATTGTCAGGTAATCAAGCTAATTTACTAATTCAAGTGCATATTATAATACACCTGCCACGATTATATTTTTTAATTAATTACTTCCACTAAATATCAGGTTCAGTGATATAATGTTGATATATTAATTTGATATACTAATCAACAAGTAGCTCATTTTGTTTCAAATAAGGAAAAAACATGATAAAAAAAACTCTATTCGTTCTGCTGTCATTAGCTGTAGGCGGGGCTGTAGCTGGTCAACAAAGTTCACAGCCAACCAATAAAGAATATGGCGGATCTGCTCATACTGCCCAAAACAACCCTTTAGCTGGTTCACGTCAGCAAAGCAGTGAACAACAGTTTGGCACTCCTAAAGTCAAAGGAACCAAAGGACAAAAATATAACTATGCTGACGACTCACAAAACAATCCTTTGGCTGGTTCACATCAACAAAGCAGCGAGCAGCAGTTTGGTACTCCAAAGGTTACTAATAAATCAAAAGACCGTGGAGCAAAAACTTCACAACGAGTAAATAAACCAACCGTAGGCGGCAGGCAGTCAAGCAGCGATCAATTATTTGGTAATCCAGGCAACCCGACCAATGATTAGATAAATCAGCAAAGTTAAATTAATTACAACATAGGTAACAACTTCGGGTAAAAATTAAATCATAAGTTTTAACCATGCTAAATAAGCTTTATGTTAAAATATACCTTTGAGAGTTTTGTAAGGATTCGTGATCATGCTAAAAAAGGTGTTAGCGCTAGTTATAATTTTAACTAGTGTGGTTTCTTGTGCTTCTTGGTTTACAAGCAGCCAGGAAAATCCAGACAGCCCGGCAGTGGGCGGTAGACAAGATAGCAGCGACATGCTATTTGGTCAAGCAGAATCTTCACCGACACCTGCACCAACAGCATCAGCTCCACTGTGACCATAATTACATAATAACATTAGTCATATCTGGTTGCGTAGAGTTGCTGATAACAAATATACTAAGATAGATTTTAATGAAATAGTTAAATCTTTATCTGGTTAGTTGAAAATTTAAATTTAGATAATAATTAATATTTATTTATACTAAGGAGTATAATATCATGTTACAAGTATTTGGAATGTTAGAAAATAAATTTAAAAAGCTTTTAGCTGTCGCTATAATTGGTGCGGCAATAGTAGCTTGTTCTTCTACTAAACCGCCAGAGCAAGCTCCAGCCGCTGAACCTACTCCAGCTCCAGCTCCGGTTATAGCTAGCGCGCCAGTTGTGGCCAGTGCTCCAGTTGCTACCGTGTCCAACCACAACAGTGTATATTTTGCTTTTGATAAATACGACATAAGAGATGATTACAACGGCTTAATTAAATCTAACAGCGACTACTTAGCTGCATCTGCTCCAGCCAAAGTGCAAGTGCAAGGTAATACCGATGATATTGGTTCTGTAGAATATAATCTAGCGCTTGGTCAACGCCGTGCCGATGCGGTAAAGAAAGCGTTAATTGCCGATGGAGCTAGTCCGTCTCAAATTGAAGCCATTTCTAATGGTAAATTAAAACCTAAATATGCTAATGACACCGGCACTAGTCGCGCACAAAACCGTCGTTCTGACATTATGTACATGTCTGGTCAACCACAAGGTTACAGCGAAGACAGCAACGGTCTGCCGATGATAGACAGCAATATGTACTCTGGCACTGTTATTGAAGGTATAGAATAAACATGCAAAAGAAAAGTTTGTTGATAATTCTTCTTGGATTATCAACAAACCTTTTTATAATTGGTTGTGCTGATGATCAGGCAAGGTCTCAAATTGCCGATACTAATGCAAAGCTTGCGCAATTACAGAGCAATGTAGGAGTCATAGACAATAAAGTATCCAATCAAAAAATGATTGATATCTTAAACAAACTGGATGACTTACAAAGCCAAATCGACCAGCTAAACGGACAGATATCTACATTAAACAGCAACCAAAAAAATCATAATGCGACACAAGACCAATTAAACCAGAGCATGGACCAGCGCTTACAAGATCTAGAACGCAGCGGCTCAAAAGGCAGTTATTCAGTTGCGTCAGCCCCTGCATCAACCAAGTATAGCGATAATAATAACAGCACTCAATCCTCAGCTAATGCCACAGGCAGTAATGGTGATTCAAGCAGTAAACAATTAAAGTCTGCATTGCGTAAAATAAAAAGTCATAATTTTCCGCAAGCAATTAACGAATTAAAAAATATAATCAGTACTTCCAACAATCCAGAGGTGGTTACCAGTGCTTCTTATTATTTGTGTATTAGTTATGCTGCCAATGGTCAATATAAAGATGCCATTACAACTGGTCGCAAATTTGCTAATGATTACCCAGATAGCGCCAATGCTCCTGATGCATTAAGAACCGTTTATATTTCTCAAAATCAATTAAATATGAAACAATCT
>JAUPUP010000174.1 GCA_030917485.1 Pseudomonadota bacterium | reverse complement strand
TTTAACTAAACCGACACCTTTTTTTAAGTGCATAAAATTACCGTCCATAGTGGCAATGCCTGCAGCTTGTTGTCCACGATGTTGTAGGCTTTTTAATCCACTGAATAATGCCTCATTAATATTTGAATCGGAAACGATTCCAATAATGCCACACATAAAACGAACCCCTTAAATTTTTAAATATAAACTTTGTTGAGATAACTCTTTTGGCGATGGAATAGCTTGAGTTATCCAGGTTAGGACCGGGTGCACTACCGGATACAATTTTGCGTTTTTCCATGAGTTTTGTGGGTCAAGTTTTAATATTTCAATTACAAGTATCAGTATAGCACATATCAGTATACCTCTGGCAATTCCAAATACAATTCCCAATAAATGGTTTAATCCG
This sequence comes from Pseudomonadota bacterium, assembly GCA_030917485.1. GTDB lineage: Bacteria > Pseudomonadota > Gammaproteobacteria > Burkholderiales > UBA11063 > Aquella. The sequence continues at coordinate 4,180 of JAUPUP010000174.1, read as the reverse complement.
CCTAACCCAATACTGCTTAAAATAGCAGTACATAATTTTTTAACTATGGCAATAGCAATACTGATTATGATAAACGCAGCTAGAAATATAATTACGCTGCGTAGAAATTGATTGGTGACACTTGAGGGGATAAATCTATCAAATAAAGAACTAAATCGATGTAGCACAACAAAACTGATAATCCAGACACTCAGAGAGAGTATTTCAGATAAAGCGCCACGAATTAGTGCAATAACTGAGGAAAAAATAATTATGCCTAAAAATATTAAGTCATAATTAGAGGTGAGTAACTCTATGTTATCAATTGCTATATTACTAATAGTGTTAGTTGTCATAAGTGTTGTATCCATTAAGCTTCTTTTCGAACCAGCGCCTTTATCAAAACTATCTACTGGGTGGTCTTGGCTACAAAAGAAGTCTATTACTTTAAGTTGTTATTGCATTATTGCTATCTATTTATCTAAATTAGCATTACCATTGTTATTATTGTTGTTACTGGTGTCTTCGTTGGGATTAGGTTCTGTACCATTTAATTCGGTAACTGTATTTAACATACTGTCAGCATCATTTTTATTATTAAATGGACCAACCCGCAGTCGATACACTATACCATTTGGCGTATCTACATTTTGGATTAGAGTTTTAATCCCCTTGTTAGCCAGTATGTCTTGAAAGTGAATGAGTTTTTCTTTATCACTGCTGGCAATTAGTTGTACATAATATCTATTGCCTATCACAACCGAATCAGCATCTTTACCCTCTAATATATCTTCTGGTAATAATTTTGATTTGATTGGATCTGTGATTAAACGTGGCTTAAACATAAGTGTTGGTGCAGTGTTTTTGGAATTGGCATTAGTCTGACCGCTTTCGGTGTTGCCATTGGCATTTTCAGTGCTTGGCGAGGTTCTGGCTGTGGCGACATTTATTGCTCCAGGCGCAGATGCGTTAATAGTTATTGTTGCCATTGTGCCACTAGCGACAGATGAATTAGTAGTGGTTGCTGATTTTACTGGAGAGCTGCTGCTGTTTGCACTAAGTGATATTGCTTGACTGGACGTGTTTTTTATTTCAATGTTTAATTTTTTGTGTTCAACCTCAACAGGCGTAATTTTTGAGGTTACGTTTAACAAAATAATCAGAGCAAGCAGCAGTAAAAATATGCTGCCAATTAAACGACGCCTGGCTTTCTTTTTTTGCACGTCAGTCAGCCGAATAAGATGACTTTTATTAGAAAAATTTTGCTGCATTACTTCCTCATGTTTGAAATAGTTTGGTATGCTTCTTCAACTACTAAAAAAGACCCAAAGCATATAATTCTGCTTGTTGTATCTTGAGCTGCAATTTGATAAGCAGCATTAAGAGCGCCGCTAATACTATCACACTTTATAATGTTTTGTTCTGCTACATGATGGTGTTTTAGTATATCCATAATTGTAACAGCGCTTAATCCACGATCTCCACGAATTTTGGCAATACACCATTTATCAAACCTATTGTGGCATAATTGTAGAACCTGTTCCGCGTCTTTGTCTTTAGCAATTCCAAATACAGCAATAGTTTGTTTTGCCATCGGCAATTTTACCATATTTTGCAGCATATTCATTACCGCGTGTGGATTATGTGCCACATCCAGTATAATTTGAGGGTAGCCAGGCATTACCTGAAACCTACCAATTAATTGGGTGTTGAGTAATGCGCTTTTAATTGTCCCAATGCTTACTGGAAATTGATGTGATAGTTTGCTCAGTACAGCAAGACTAGTTGCTACATTTCTAGGCTGAGCTTCTCCGCGCAATTGTGGATAAGGTAGGCTGTAGTATTTTTTATCCGCGCACCATACATCAAAGCTTAATTCATTTTCATTATTTTTAGATAATCCAAAATCAACCCCAAATTGTTCTAACCTAGTACCTATTTGTTGTGCGTAATTAATCAAGGTATGTGGCGGATTTGCGCTGCCAAAAAAACTATACTTGCTTGGTCTAAATATTCCAGCCTTTTCTAGGCCAATTTTTTCTAAAGTATCACCTAAAAGTTCACAATGATCCAAAGCAATATTGGTTGTTACGCTAATCGTTGGCTCAAATAAGTTAGTGACGTCTTGTTTACCGCCAATTCCCACCTCAATTATTGCAATATCAATTTTTTGCTGGATAAAAATTAAATGGGCGGCTAGAGTAAAAGCTTTGAATATACCCAGATTTATGGGCGGAGTGCACTGAGTTTGGCAGAAATTAATAATTTGTTGTAAAGCTTGGGAGAGTGTGGCGTCATCAATTGGAACGGTGTTTAGGCAAATCCTCTCGTTGTAATTGAAAATATGAGGGGAAGTAAAACTACCTACTCGATACCCAGCCGTGCTCAGTATGGTGCTTAGGTAGGCGCAGACTGATCCTTTGCCATTCGTCCCACCGACCAGAATAATTGGATAGCTTGGATATAAATTTAATCCGTTAATACATATATTTGCTTCATCCAAACCAGCGACAGATGAGTCTGCTTGTACCAGATGGTTAATTAGTTGATCTAATTGGTTCGTCTGGATTGATTGGTTTAACTGGTTTAACTCCATGCTAAAAACATCCTTAGTTTTTTGTATTGAGTTAAACTGACGCTGTCAATAAATATAAGGTGACTAATAGTTTGTTTATTGTAGTATAAGGTGATGATGGTAAGCAAAAACCCTAAATGTCTAAATTTAATTAGCTGCGCTGGGTGCTGATAATGTTTGTGATGATGTTTGACTGTGATTTTGTTTGCAGATGGGTAAATGTGGATTTTGTAATTAGTTTGATAAACGATAAAAACACCCGCATAGATTAAAATAAATAATAAACACAGATAGTTATGCCAGCGCACAGCCATAACTATTCCGGTTACAAATATAAAAAAAACCAATCCTATCCATAATTTGGATAGTTTGGGGTTGAGGGCAATTAAGGTGCTTTGCACAATGTTTGAGTCTTTTAGAAGCATTGTTTAAATATGTTGAACATGTTGAGCTGTTTAAATTTATTTAAATTTATTTTGTTGTTGTTTTGCTACCATCCTAGTGCAGCGTTTCTTCCACTTTCTGCTCGTCATTGTCATCGTAGTCACTAGTTAAGTCTATTATGGTTGGTTGTACTTCCACATCAAACCATTCCCAAAACATTTTTAAACTTAGGTTGGTAGGCCACATGCTTTCATCTTCGGTCCAGGATGCTAGCTCTAAGGCAAATATGTCTGCGAATTTATCGTCAATAAATTTGATTCCATCTTCAATTTCTTCTACTTCAGGAATAAGGTAAGAATTGCAGTCAATTCGGATGCTATCTAAAGTTAATTCTTGTGGTAAATCAGTAAAAGATTGATTTACCCATTCTAAAAGTGGATATTTTGGTTTAATTACTGCAACTGATCTTTCAACAAAGTAATACATTTTTATGTTCCCGCCAGAAAAGATTAACAAAAAATAATTGGATTAATAATAACAAGTAATAAACTAAACGCTTAGCCAATAACTTAATAATTTAAACCCCAATTATAACTGATTTTGAGTAGATTTGGCTGGAAAGTTGTAAGCGTGTTAAATTTGCGACGTTTGTGCGGCATCCATTATTATGCGACATCTAAGATTACTCAAAGACTAAGAGCGGATACATTAAATAACGATAGATAAAATTATTAACTATTTGATGTGTGCTTATGCTATAATTCGTGCCTACCACAAATTAACCGTTACAAATGGTGGCGTTTTGACGCTGTTAGCAAATGTAGAAATTTTAGGAATTGGTAATATGACAACTGTTAGTTCACATAACAGAACTTTTTCGGCTAAGCCGTCCGATATAACTCATGAATGGTTTATTGTTGATGCAACAGACAAAGTGTTGGGGCGTTTGGCAGCAAAGATTGCACATACTTTAAGGGGTAAACACAAGGCTATTTATACTCCCCATATGGATACGGGGGATTTTGTTGTAGTGACGAATGTAGATAAATTAGTAGTTACGGGTAAAAAAACCTTACAAAAGATTTACTATCGTCATACTGGTTATCCAGGCGGTATTTATTCACGCAGCTTTAACGAAATGTTAAATAAAAATCCAGAAAAGATTTTGTTTAATGCGGTAAAAGGTATGTTGCCTAAAGGACCTTTAGGTTATGCCATGATTAAAAAGTTAAAGGTGTATGC
>JAUPUP010000173.1 GCA_030917485.1 Pseudomonadota bacterium | reverse complement strand
CGCTCATATGTGACACCATTTGGCGACCGCTGGAGTGAGATTCTGCCTTAGCTAAAGAACTATAAAAAAACATTTCGTTACTGATACCACGTGCGAGCATTAGAGCCTTGTCACGATAGTGACAATGTAACCAATCGCTATCTTGTAAAAAAGCAGCAACAATTGCACTGCCTTCATGACCTTTGCTTGAGGCTAGGAAATTTGCTTCGCCGCTATTTACTAATTCAGACTCAATTAAGTCAGATTCTCGCGAAGCAATCATGAAACTATATATTTTAAGTAGTTCTTGCTGTTGCATAACTTAGGTTCTCCAATCTATTGCCATGTGAGTTTATATCAAGTACTGCCAGCAGTTGATGTGATACTTGGTAATGGCTGTGGTTTAAATATTGTTTTTTATTCAGTGTGTTATGTGTTAGTTATCTGGTTCTTGAGTTTGTGATATAATACTTGCTCTTTAAAGGGTTAGTTTAATCTTTGAGTTAAGTAGTACCAATCTGGTTTAATAAGTATCAGATACCTAAATTATACAATAAGTTGTACTTTGGTTGGTAGGAATTTTAGCGTATTGAGTTATTTACTGTATGTCTTTATAGCAAATTTGATTTAATAAGGTTAGGTGTATGATTGCAGCAATTCGAATTGTAACCCATCCCGATGGTGTAACGACCTCACGCTATAAATATTTGCCCTCTGCGGCACATATTACGCTAATGGCATTTATGATGACGCATGTCAAGGGTTCAGATAATGCTAATTTTATCAATAAGCAAAATAAAGTTATCCAGAGCAATCTTGCCGTGCTGACTAGATTTATTCCTAAAATGAGCAAAAGTGAATTATTAGATCTTTTAGAAGATTATTGTAACCGTACTTTGATTACGCAGCGTTTGGATGAAGCTGGTGAAATTGAAGATATTGAAGCGACAACGTTTATTTCTGCCTATGCCTATAATCGAAGCACCAAGTTAGTTACAATTGAATTAAGTTATCGTTTAATTCCATTTATATTATATATGAAGCAACAGTATATTGGTGGGCGCTGGAAATATTCGGCAAGTTTTACCTCGAGTTACTCAAATTTAATTTACGATATGATTATTACTAATTTTGATAAAAATACACAGAGCATTAAATTTACAGTAGATGCAATTAAAGAGCTACTTGGAATCGAGAATGGAACATACGAAATTTATAGTAATTTCAAGCGTAAAGTGTTAAATATTGCGCTTAATGAAATTAATGCAAAAGCTGATATTGCTATTGAATTGAAAGAATATAAGCTTAGTCGTAAGGTAGTCGCAGTTGAGTTTGTCTTTCGTAAGAAATAATACTTATTTTGTGTTGACGCTCAAGTTAAGGCAATAGATTAATTAACTGGTGTAGTATAAAGCAACGTTAATTGGTGAAAATGAAAAATAGATTATCGATTTAAGCTCTTTTCTATTGAGTAATGTTAAATTTAATTAGGAATTGAGCTAAAATATCTCCTGCATTAATTTATGTATATTTGAAAAGAAATTGAACCAACTCCATGAGCAAATTTTTTAAACAAATCTGGCAGAGGACACCGTGGCTAACGGTGTTGCTAGTCGTGGTTTGGCTGATCGTGCTTGGTGTGATTAGTCAGCGCTATTTAAATCGTCCGCATAATTTAGTTAACAATGACTTAAAGGTAACGAATAGTTTAGAATCTGGAGCTAGTGCTATTTCAAGTGGTGATTTACTTCAAGAGCAATTAAATCTTAATGCTGCAACACATGATGTTGCGGTGGTAGATAAGTCTTTATTTGAAAGTACGACAACTTCAGTTAAGCCAATAAATTTACTTAGTGATACATTATATAGTGTGCTTGGTGAGTTACATGCGATTTACGATGTTTCTTCCATGCAATTTATGCTATTTCTAAATCAAACCCCAATAATGCAAGTTCATACGTCCATAGTTGACTATGCCTTTCAACTCAGTGGTCAGCATGTTATTTTAGTTTTTGCTGCTGAGATAGTTGGGCGTGATTATGTTTATACTATTTTAGACCTTAGTGCAGATGGTCATCGCGTGATGCATGAGGTAGGTAATTATGAGCAATTAATTGGCGTTGGATTAAATAGCAAAAAATCTTGTATTCTTCTGCGTTTTGCGGATGCAAGAAAATATACTGAAAGAGATGATTATCAGGTTTACCAATATTGTGGTATTGGTAATGTTGCTAAAGTATTGGATGTTAAATCTGAAAGTTATTATCAGAGTAAGTTTGCTAAATTAAGTGCCATGGATATCTATCAAATTGCGCATAAAGACGGTTGTATGAACCCAATGAGCAATTCTTTTATATTAAATCGTAGTTGTTCTTATGGAATTAAGTATTGTCATATGTTTAAGTCTATGCTAAATCCTAAACAGGATAAGTACTATCTAGCGCTTCAACAAGCGTGCCAACAAAGAGCTGCGGTATTTGAATAGCGCGAATATTTATCAAACTAATGGTGAATTTCTAGTTTTAATTAATCAGTCAGGACTAAACTATCTCAACAATTGAAACTAAATTAGTAATTTCGCCAATGGCTGGCGTTACGGATGCACCATTTCGCGATATAGCAATTCAATGCGGTGCAGATTACGGTATCTCAGAGATGGTTACCAGTCAAATTAGTTTGTGGCAATCCAAAAAAACCCAACCGCGTTTAAAAAGTCATTTTATTGAACAACCGAAGATTATTCAAATTGCAGGAGCTAGTGCTGATGTAATTCGTGATGCCGCAAGCGCTAGTCAGGCGTTACACGCAGATGCAATTGAAATTAATATGGGGTGTCCTGCAAAAAAAGTATGTAATGTCTTGGCGGGTTCAGCGTTGTTACAGAATGAAAAATTAGTTGCTGAGATATTAACTGCGGCGGTAAACTCAGTTGGAATACCAGTTTATCTTAAGACTAGATTAGGTTGGGATCATCAAACAAAAAATATTTTACGAATTGCGCAATTAGCAGAAGATTGTGGTATTCAGGCTTTAGCCATTCATGGGCGTACGCGGAGTGATTTTTATAATGGCCATGCCGAATATGATTTGATTGCTCAAGTTAAGCAGTTGGTTAAAATTAAAGTTTTTGCCAATGGCGATATAACAACCCCTGAAAAAGCTTGTGAGGTTTTACATATAACAGGGTGCGATGGTTTATATATTGGGCGTGGTGCACTTGGTAAACCATGGTTATTTCAGCAAATACGTGATTATTTAGGCACTGGGAGTTACCAGGAATACGATAAGAAATTTATTCATCAATATATGTTGCAACATTTGGAATTGATTCAACAACATTATGCAGGCATCGCTGGAGTTAGATTTGCACGCAAGCACGTTAAATGGTATTTGCAAGAAAATAGGTTAGTTTTCGGTGATGCTGTAAGTCTT
>JAUPUP010000172.1 GCA_030917485.1 Pseudomonadota bacterium | reverse complement strand
TGATTTGCTAATCGGTGATTTAGTGGTGTTTAACAATTATCAACATGTCGGAATTTATATCGGCAATGGTGAATTTATTCATGCACCAACTAGTAAAGGCAAGGTTAGAATTGAAAAACTTAGCTTACCCTATTGGAGCAATAACTATATTGGTGGGTATAGTTACTTTGTGAATAACTAAATTTCATTATCTTGTCACATAGTATATTTGAAATTTGTACCGTATCGTAAACTAGAAGACTTTAAATCTATAAAATTACCCGCATAAAACTCAAAAAAATCTAAAAATTCTTGAAAAATATAAAACAATTATGTTATACTGATTTCTATCGTGAGAAGAGAAACTTATACGCAGCTCTTCCCACTTAATTATTTGAATTAATTTTCAGAGAACAATTGCGGATCAAAGTTGTAGTACTATACGCATTATCTAGCGCACCTACAAACTTACAACACCAAGCTATTACAATACTTGGTATATCTAAAATCTTAATATGAACCTCTAGCCTTAACAAGCTTTCCGCTAGCTGTTTAGATTAAATTAAACCTAATTAAATTTTGCTTTAATAGAATAAATTTTAATTACACGATTTAAAATATCGTGGAATATTTATTTTATCTTAAAAAACATTCATCTATACCGAATATACATCTAAATTAAAACTAGATCTAAAGGTTAATTGATGGGAGCGGCAAATGGCTAATAATTTATATCCACCAAAATCAGTTTTGGTTATGTTATTAATTCGGTTATTAATAATCGGACAATTCTTTATGCTCGTATGTGTATCAACGGATGCCTTTGCTGATTTAATGTTTGATAACATCTGGTGTACCGATGCCAAATTTTCTTTGGATGGCTATTCAGATCTAATTAATAGCGTTTATTTAATCGTATATTTTATTTCGATATACTGTGTTTATCTCGTGATGCTCCTCATTAAATTAACCACCAATGATCTTGATCTCATTTACACCTATATCATGGAATATTTGAAACGTTTAGTTATAAAAATTTGTAACTCGCACGGAATGCTTGAGATTTGCAATACTAAAGTAATGCTTTTCTTACGCAATGCTCTTCAGGTTAAAACCAATCACTTTGATCTTCTAAATGCAGAATTAGCTGCTTCGTTCCTTCCCTTTGTCTAAAATCATTAAATACTCTACGCTTTGATTAATCTCGACGTTTAATTTTAGCGCTATAATCTCATTACCATATAATTAATTAAATTTATTTTGCAAAACAAATAGATAAGCGGCTGCATTGTCAAATATTTATCCCAAATAGGCAAAATATATATTTTATAGAGAAGTATTTCAAAATGAAAAATAAACTAATTAAATTCTTATTACCTTTGCTAATTGGTAGCATGATTCCCCTCTCTGCATGGGCAACCCTAGGTGAAAACTCAGCGTCAATCATGAGTGATCAAATCGCTTTAAAAGCTACACCAACTCAAGATCTGCAAAGTTCTGACCTAGAAAAAGCCAGTCTTAATGCTTACCAAATTCAATCTTTGACTACGGCAACTGGAATTGTGGTTAAACAATATACGTATAATGGCAAAGTATTTGCAATTATTTGGAATGGGAAAAAAGTTCCAGATCAAAATCAATTACTCGGCAAATATTTCCCTGCTTTTCAAACTAGTAGCCCAAGCTATAAATCACTAACCGTACGTAAAGTACAAAATTCTGACTTTATATCTTCAACTGGAGGCTGGATGGGACATTATGCTGGAGAAGCATTCATTCCATCTCTAGCACCAGCTGGCGTAACTCTTGATAGCTTGAAATAAGGAACACCAAATGAAAAAACTTCTAATCATCTCAACGTTAGCAACTAGCTTAACTTTAACCGCATGTAATAGCGGTGGTAGTACGACGTCTGCAGCCAATAATAGTGCAAATAACACCAGTAACGCTACAGAAAGTATACCTAAAACTACTCCAGCAAAAAATGGCAGCTCCACAGCGAATGTAGTAGCAATTACAGTAGATGGCGGTCCAACTGGGCAATCTCCAAATAACACTCCTTTTGTGAGCGTAACGGTATGTAATGTTAATAATCCAAGTAATTGCCAAACTATTGATCATATTATCCTTGATACTGGCTCGATGGGGTTAAGACTTTTTGCTAATCAATTAAAGAGTGGCTTAAATTTAACTAATCAAACTATTAATGGACAAAAAACTGCCGAGTGTACTTTATTTGGTAGCGGTTATGATTGGGGTTCTGTGGCTTTGGCAAACGTACAATTAGGCGGAGAAACTGCGACGAATATTCCGATCCAAATCATTAATGACCCAACTATTCCCGCAATCCCAAGTGATTGTAGTAATCAAGGTGCTTACAATGATTTAGGTGGTGCAAAAGGTATTATTGGGGTTAATCCATTACCTTACGATAATGGTAGTTATTATACTTGCTCAGGTACCAGTTGCAGCGCTAATAATAATGTTGCAACAAATCAACAAATTGTAAGCCCAGTTTATAAATTTAGTAGTGACAATAACGGGGTTATCGTTAGTTTACCAAATGTACCAAGTGGTGGCACAACTTCTTTATCTGGAACACTTACTTTTGGAATCGGTACGCAAAGTAACAACCAATTAACCGCCAAAAATATCTTTACCAGCAATGGTACAGAACAAGACGGCAGTTTCACTACTACTTACTCAAATGGTAGTTATGATTCAATCTTTGACACTGGATCAACTGAGTTATTCTTTGATACTCCAAGCAATCAACCAGCATTGACCGTGTGTAGTGATAATAGCGGATTTTATTGCCCAACTTCAACGACCAGCATCTCAACTCAATTATCGAGTTTAGGCGGTGGAAATAGCATTAACTTTGATTTTAGTATCATTAACTTTGATAACTATATTCAAGCTAATCCAAATAGTGTGGCAATTCCTAATGCTGGAGCAACTGGTGGACAAAATTTCTTTATCTGGGGTTTACCATTCTTCTATGGCCGTAGCGTATTTAGTGCTTTTAGCCAAGCATCTACACCTGGTGGGAATGGACCATATTTTGCCGTTTAAAATAAACTAACATTAATGAGTTTATATAGACTCAAGCTATCTATATAAACTCAGAACACAATGTAATTAAATTTAATAATTCTAAACTATTTAATAGTATAACCACAAGGAATTGAAAAATGAAATACGTAAAAAACATCTTAGTCTCTTTAGTAGTATCAGCATCAGGTTTAGCACTAGTTGCATGTAATAGTGGCGGCGGTAGTAACAACACTGGACAAGCAAATAATACAGCCAACACTAATGCGGCAGCAGCCAATAAAATGATAACTCCACCGCCAGCAGCGTCATTACCACAGATTAGCACTGCAGACTTACAAGCGATCTTTAATGCCTTAGCAACTGATTCAGCTAAAACAACCATCAATTTACAAACTGCGGTTGACATAATTACGGGCAAAGACCAAGCTGGATTAGCTATTTTACAAGCTCTTCCGTTAGCTGGTTATGCCGATGCAATTAGTGCTGCCACTAAAGTACCGAATGTTTCAATTAATAATACTCCAAGTCAAGCACAATATAACGAAGCGTTATTTGCCGCATTATTCTTAGGCGATGTAACCGATTCAACCTCTGGCAGCGATGGAACGAGTACTCTTGGTCAAATTAATTTGACTAATTCACTGGCAACTTTATCAATGATTTCACACCGTTTCTTTGGGGGTTACCGCTTAGCACAGCAAGATTACACGTGGAGCTTTAATCCTGGAACTTTAGAAACCATCGTTAATACACCTAACTCAATTGGAAATCAAAATAGTGTTGACTTCTTAAACGTACATCAAGGTGCGGTTGGTGACTGTTATTATTTATCAACATTAAGTGCATTAATTTTTCAAAGGGGTTCGCAAGAATTATTAAACCGTTTCCACCAAGACGGCAACGGTGGCTATAATATTGATTACACCACAATCCATTCATTGCCAAGCCAAATTAATGTTAGCACAATCACCAATCTAGAAATTGCAACTGGTGCATATTCAGCGGGCAGCGGTCAGTGGTTAAGTTATTTAGAAAAGGCTTATGGTGATGTTCTGATGAGTCCTGAATATAATTTCATTTACTTTGGAAATACACCTGTTATTGCAGGCAGTATTTATAGCTTGGCAACTTTCTATGATGGCATGACGGCATCACAGCTACCAATGGGTCAATATTACCCAGCATTTAAATTTCTAACTAGTCATGAAGTTTATGAATTTACCAGCTCGTATAACACGAGTGCAAGCAATTATACTCTGGTAAATTTATATGCGGATAATCCAAATGCAAATAATATCACTTTTGGTGCTGAAGTTACTCCAGCTAATATGGTTAATTTAATTGATCCGTTATTGGCCCAAGGTCGGGTAATTGTTCTTGGTTCGCCTGTGGATACTAAAGAATTAAATGGTCAAGTTGAGCAAGGTGCTGTTGATTTACCACCAGGAATTGTTGGCACTCATGCTTATGCAGTACTTGGACATAGCAATGGTAAATTTAAACTCCGTAATCCATGGGGTACTAATTTCACACCGAATGGACCAGATAATATCACCAATGGTTACACTATGACCGATGGCGTATTCTATGTTCCAGATGCAGATGTGTTTAAAATAT
>JAUPUP010000171.1 GCA_030917485.1 Pseudomonadota bacterium | reverse complement strand
TATTTTAACGAATCTGCTGTAAATGATGAATTCGTTAAAATTCGAAGGCAAGATTTAGAAATATTGATAAATAATGGGGCAATGGCAGCTTAACTTAGTTTAATTTATGCCAAAGTCCAGTTCAATAATATCGTAAAATTTATTTACACCTGGCAGGTGACTTTTACTAGATAAATATTGTAAAATATCGGAAGTGTGAGGCATAGCCGATCTCCTTTGTAGTTTAAAGGTTATTGGTGAACGAATAATTGAGAACTGCTAATTCTTAATTATTCCCTGCTTCATACTCTAGGGTATAGCCTTAGGGTATGGAGCTGAATGGATTATAGCGTAGACTTTCGGATAAAGTAAAGTCTTTTTTTAGATAATTTTTATAATCTAAATTTATGAGGTTAGGGCTACTTAATTAAGTATCCCTAACCTACATATAGATTTTTACAACTTCCACCAAATATTATTAGTAATGGTAAATGCTTTAAGAATTGCAGTATAAACTATATTGAATAGATCATGTGGAGCGTCAATATACTTTAGATTTATATTCTCAAGAATAGATAATTCTTCTTCTTTTGTAAATTCTGTTAAGGCTTCCTTTACATAATCACAAAATTTAATAGTAGTATCAGTATCATATCTTGTTAGCATAGCTTCTAAAATTATTGTTTTAAGTAACTTATCTCTAACTTCAACAGAAACGTGTTCATTAACTGAAGAAATAGCCCAGCAAAGGTTTGTTTGCTGAAATTGATAAATTACATGGTTAATAAGGTTTAGAAGTTTATTTACACCATTATGATGACTTATATCTACTAGGTGTAGTAAAATATTATCTGAGCGTTCTGACATAGTTGACTCCTTGTCGTAAAAGGTGATTAATAAAAAGATATTTGAGGTTTCGGAGACCTTAAATATTCCCCTGTCTTACGCTCGCCAATTCAAGCGTATTACAGAAGCTATCTTAGCTCACGTTCCCCAAGCAAAGCAAGTCATTTGTGCTTTATCTTCCATCTATTTTTCTGGCATAAAATGCAGCATTTAACAAATAATAAAGACTAGCTTAATTCCAGTTAGAATAAGGGGTTTCAGTATCCTGTTTGGTCTCACGCATATTGGTATTTTTACCGCTATTTGTTGATTTATTTTCTACGTCTTGTGGGATGGGCTTATCAGCATAAGTAAAATCTAAAATTTCACGCATACGGTTTAAGTCATCCATTAACTTGGTGCTGCAGATTCCCGAGTTTCTGGCGGTTTCAAACAGCTTGGCATATTTGAGTTTATCATCTAAAGTTAGGGTACGCTCTTTAAATGCCCCAAAGTTTTCATATTCGGAGGGCTTAAAATTCTTATCAATAATGTCGGCTACTAATTGGTTAATCAAGCAACTGGTTACTTCATCAATTGTGCCACCTAATACTTTACTATGTAGGCTATCATGCATATAACCCATAGAGTATGAGCCACCGCTGCTATCAAACATGCTTGGTGGAATACCTAGTCCTTTGTAAATTTCCTGGTCGTAAAATTGTAAAATCTGGATAAATACTTGTAAGTCACCAGTAACATCTACAGCTTGGACATCAAATGAAACGCCCTTCATGCCGGGAAATACAAATGTGCCTGTACCTTCTCGCTGTTCAGCTACTTTTAGTGCAACATCATAATTAGTGGTTACATTGCCGTTATCATCCTGAATTTGCTGCTGTCCATCAGTATAAATTACCATCTGCGGGAAGGCTCTAAATTGCAAAGCCATTGCCATAAATTGCTGAATACCGTATTTAAGCAAATAGATGTTATAAATTCGGCGTAATATGCTCCTGCCATATGGATTATTAAAGCTATCTACACTTCGGTTTACAAAATGAATGCATTTATCTCTGGGGATTTCTACTAAACCGAATAACTGCATATATGGCTGCCTACCCGGATAATCTAAGTCACCCAGTGCAGCTAGTGGGTCAATCCCAGCTAATTCAGTTTGATTGTAGGGGCTACCCATGAATGCACCTGACATATTTTGATAACCTGCTGCATATGAATTTATGATGTACTGGAATACTCCATTGCGTGGTTTTACATTGCCTTGTTCATCTACCGCAAAAATTGTAGTAATTGGTGGCATTGGTGTCACATGACTAATAAGGTATTTACCAGTGGTTTTAAGTTTTTCTGCATCAACCACTTTCTCGCCAATAAAGTAACCCGCCCAAGCGGAGGTAAGCATTTCTTTAATTAAACCCTGTAATCCACCTTTTAAATGCTTTAAGTTATAGCGCACTAATTCCTGAATTTTTTCATTCTCGTGGTAATAGTCGCCAATACTCCTAGCAACTAAGGCACTATTGATTTCTAGCCCATTGGCAATAATCGGATCAGTATATGCCATACGCTGGAAGGTACTGATACTAACTGAGGATGGATTAGTCACAAAATCACCAACTACGTTATACATATACGGTATTGCCGTAGCTATAGCATCTTTTTGTTTAGCATCCAAGTCCGGCATCATATCAAAGATAATATTCTGAAAGTTCTGCAAGGTTTGATTGATACTATTTAAACTACTTGGCAAACGCTGCTTGGTGGTAAATTTTCTGATATCGCTGACTCGC
>JAUPUP010000170.1 GCA_030917485.1 Pseudomonadota bacterium | reverse complement strand
ATTATGTTGGTATTCCCCACTCTAAATACCGCACATTATGACCCGCTCCCGGAATTCTGGGCAGAAACAACCTTCGTCTGGGCTGTAATTATATTATTTTTAATTGTGTGCTACACTTTTAAACAGATTTATATTCCAAAATCAACTTTGCCTCTTCTACTATTTGGCGCATACCTAGCTCTACAACCATACCTAGTAAAGATAAATTTTGTTGGACTATCTTACGTTGCTGCATTAGAAATGTTTATCTGCGCGCTGCTTGCAGTAAGCGTTAGCACACTCATTAAAGAATTTGGACTTCCTAAAATAGTTAGTATAATCAGTAGCTCGCTAGTTGTAGGAGCTATACTTCAGTCGATTATTGGCTTATTGCAATATTCCGGGCTGTATAGATATTTTGGCAACTGGATTTTTTACGACGGATCTCACCCAACTACAAATATTTTTGGTCACTTTGGGCAACGTAATCACTACTGCCACTATTTAAGTTGGGGTGTATTTGGACTAATTTACCTCTTTCATCAAAGCAAAATACGCCTTTGGACTTTTTTACTAATTACGGCATGGCTTATATTTAGCATCACCATTGCAGCATCGCGTAGTGTATTCATATATTTTACCTTAGCGTCTATCACTTCTGGTCTATTTTATTTTATTAATAAAATTATGTCTCACGCTAAAAATAATCTAAACATTAACCACAATAGTAATAATAGCGCAGTCAATAATGGCAATAATTGTGGACTAAAACTATTTATTATCATAATCGCAGTTAGCTTTGCTCTGGTCAGTGTAGAATATTTATATCCACTAACTATTAAAATGTTCGCTCATCACAATCATATTAGCACAGGTTTACAAAGAATATCTAGTGAATCCGAAGACAGTGGAATATGGGGCAGACGTCTCATCGAATGGCAAAAATCTTATATAGTATTTCAATCTTCACCAATCTGGGGCAAGGGCTTTAATCAATATGCACAGCAAAGTGTATATTTACAACCATTATTTCCACACGCACCATTAAACAGCGGTTTATTTACTAATTGCCATAACCTAATAATGCAACTATTAGCTGAAACTGGAATAGTCGGCGCTGGAATTATAATTATAGGACTAGCCTGCTCAATTTACGGAATAATCCGCAACGGAATAGTCCGGGACGGAATCATCCAGGACGGAATAATGCGTCAAAATAATATAGAGTGCACCATCATTTTATGCATGATATTTACCACCATATCACATAGTATGGTTGAATACCCGCTATGGTATATTTATTTTCTTGGCCCGTTAATCATCTTTTTGTCGACAGACCAGCCAATTGCAAAACTAAGCAGCAACGTAATTGCCGGAACTGTCATTATTCCATTAGCCAGCGTGGTTTATTTAATGTTTCAAGGCAGCTTTATCTTCAACGCTTTAGTATATTATATTGACGCGCCAACTAAGCAAAAATCATTTACATTACAGAGCAAATATTTAGAAAACTTGGTTAATCACAATACATTTTTTGCTTACCCCGCACTATATACCCTAGACAGTTATATAACAGTGGATGATATTAATACCAATCAAAATTTTTCAACTCAAACCCAATTAAAATATGAAAATGAACTTGCCTATTTCCATCCATATCCAGATAATATGATAAAACAGGCCATGCTCAACTGGAATTTAGGCAACAAACAAACAGCAAAAAACCTGGTAGAGTTAGCCCTAATAGCATTTCCCGTATATAAAAACAGCTATCTCAACACATTAAAAGCCAGAAAATATCAAGAATTGTATGCAATTGCCAAACAATATCAATACAAATAATTATAACTTATTAGTATGGTTAATTTGATGGTTTAGATAAAGTTTAACATCTTCATTCTATGAACAGCCGTGACAGCCGTGGTAGCGCCACCCAAAAATAGCTAGTAAACCATCTAACTATTATGTACAATCTTCTACTCTATAAGTTTTCTGACAACCAGCTCAGTGTTTAATAAGAAATATGGGATAAAGATTGTCAACTAACAAATAAAAAAGCAGCACCCAGGAAGGCAACCTGTGTGGAAATTTAATAATTTAAGCTCGTTATGTGTCATTGAGAGAGTTATGATACAAAAAACAGTTTTGTTTCCTAAAGGATATTAAATATGTATGTAAATGATCAAAAACCTAATCCAACACTAAATACGCATAATTCTCAACAATCCAACTTTGAAACTGTCAAGACTCCTACAGATAAACCTAACTATAAGTATTTTAATAACCTGGTATCAGATGATAAAAATGTACAAGAAACCAGCAATATAAGCAGCCAAACGCAACCTTATGGCATCAAAACATTAAATATATGTGCAGAAACTCTTATTGCTTTGAGGACTAACGGTGGACGAAGTATTCAAAATATAGAAAAATCATTTAAGCACCAGCTAACTGAAATGTATAAATTATTTACCACAGGTAATAATTCAGATGTAAACACATTAGATAATCACAGTTTAAATATAAATAATCTTGAGCAGAATATTAAAAAATTTGTTCTTTATGCTTTAGACAACTGCCATAATTTCACCTTAGATACCATTACTAGTAAAGTAGTGCAAGATCCTACTCTTATTCAGCAGAAAGATAGTGAAAATTATTCACACTGCGCTGCCGCAAAATTGGCATCTTTATGCAATAGCAACCAAACCCATAATCTTATTGGTGTTACTTTTGCATGTTTATCGTTTGTTTCCATTAAATGTGTTATTCCCTTAGGAATAACAATAAAATCATCTACTACTTCTGGAGAATCACAAATCGCCTTAACTGATGGACATATACATGCCACAGGTTTTTCAGTAATTGTGCTTGCTTCGGATAATGCAACAGCGAGTGGCAACAATTATTCCACAATTATTATTCGGCATAATGATAATAGATCGGTAAATAAAATTACAAATGATAGAGATAGTACTGGAGCAATATTAAAATTATTTCCAGAACAAAATATAACTCTATGGGATAAAAATAGTTTGAACGATATATTAAAAACAGGAGAAATAGTTCAGACTAGCACTTGGTGGAGCGATATACAATTGCACCATTCCAACATAAAATGATTTACCGAATTCTCAAATAAATTTACTGTCATTTGAAGTTCCATTTGGACACCTATGATGTGGAATACCACATTATAGGACGCTATATTAAATGTGGAAGTTTTGACAAGTATAGAGATGTAATACCAATTCAACCTTACCCTTACGAGTTATCGGCACATCATCCAATTTTTTAAAGTTTGAACAATTATCTTGAACGTCAGAAAAAGCCTTTTCTTCATCATCGCGAGTAATAAAAATTACATCCTGCCCTAGATAATCTTCATCATTAAAGTAATAAATATAATTACGTCTTTCTTCAAAAGAACGCACTGGAATTTTGCCTTTTAATGCCCAGTCAACCTTGCCAGCAAGCAGCCAATTAGATACACCCACAAACTTACCTGACCCTCCTGATTGCTGCAGTAGTCTGTTGCGCTCAAAATAAGTTAATAAGTCGGTATAATCGTAGCTATCCATAGTTGGATCAATTATATTACTTTGAGAAACCGTCGAGTTAACTGACATATTTAGCTGTTTTGGACCATATTTCTGCCAAAATCCGGTTTGTACCTGAAATGCCGCAACAATGAGAAGAGCATAAAGAAATATTCCTGACAACCATAACCACCGCTTAATCAAACGTCGAGAACCAGACTCTACTTTTTTAGCTATAGTCGCTCCAAGCGGAATAAACAATATCATATACCCAACTGACTGCCAATGAAAATGATAGGATAAATCCGCCCATAGCGTAGCTAAAGTAAAAAACACTATCGGAAATAATGCCATGCAAAAGAAAAACCAATATTTCTGATCCGTTTTGCCAAGCTTATACGACCGAATAAATTCATAAACAATCGGTATCCAAATCCATGGCAGCAACCATAATGCCTGCCCAACAAAACTGCGCAAAAACCAATCAAAATGCAGTGTAAAATCTGGTTGAGCAACAGCGCGAGAAGATTGAAATTTAATTGATATCCAGTCATGCTGATAATTCCATATCAAAATCGGCAAGAAGAATAAACCGCAGATTATAAAAGCCATATAAAGGCCAGGATGTTTCAATAATTTTATCTGTCTAGTCAAAATAAATAAAACCATACCGCAAAAGAAAAACACCACATGATATTTACTTAAACCGGTCAAGCCAATACCAACGCCCAACAAAACCCATAACCAAAATAATTTAGGTTTGCCTGAATCAGACTTGTCTGAATCAGACTTGCCTGGATCAGAGTTGTCTAACTCGAACTTTCCTGATTCCCCTTCCTTGCGCGGAAAAAATATTTTAGCTAATACATATAAGCTCACTGCCCAAAAAAACAGCAATGGCGCATCTGGTTGAAACCAAATTCCATCAATGACATATACCGCACTTAGATTAAATATAATTACTGTATATAAGGCAGATTTTTCATTAAATAACTGCCGCGCCAGCAAAAACAACACCCAAGTTGTACCAGAAAAAAGAATTACATCAGGCAGACGAAGTGCAAGCGTGTTTAAACCAAACAATTTTAGACTTAAATGACTTAGCCAAAAAAATAATGGCGGTTGATCAAGGTAGCTAAGCGCTACATCATAAGCGCCACGGAAGTAATAAGACTCACCAGTGCCTAAACCGGTACATAAGGCCAAGGCTAACCTAAAAATAAAGAAAAAGCCTACTAAAGATATTACGCTAAGCGTCGTAGTATTTGTAGATTTTATAAGCGACATTTTTTTATTATTCATTTATAAACTTTAATAAGTTAATCCTACAGATACCATACCGCCAAATGTATTAGTTGGGGTATAAACTATGCCGGATATATTAGATTGTGGCTGATAATTATTCCAGAACCCATTCACCCCAAGCTGCAAATCTTTATATACATTAAATTTAGCGCCTACAGTCGAAGTAAAAGTATAATTTGTTGCCGCATAAGATTTACCATATAAGTCAGGATTAGATTGAATTGATTTTACTGCACCCGAATTATCCCAATTATATGTATATAGTTCATCTGCATATACCAGAATTGCCTGGTTAATTCGATAAGAAATCCTCCCACCTAAACCACCAGTATAAAAATAATCACCAGTTAAATTTTGCCCACCATTAGCAATAACAGTTGAAGTTGCCCAATTAACAGTGCGCCCAAACATGGCATATGGAATTAATTGTAAATGTTGGTCTACCGTCTGAAAAGCATAACCTACTTTAGCGGTTAAGCTAAACATAAATGGATCTTGCCCAAATGGATCACCGCTGCCGTCACCACCGTTTAATGAACCTAAATTAGGCTGGCTATAATCGGTTACCATATTAAAATTACCGTCCAACCAAATTCCAATATCAAATAAACGCTCTACCTCAAGATTAATTGATTGAGCATTAAAACTACTTGTATTCTGGTTGCCATCAATTAATTGTCCACCTTGGTAACCATAGCCTAAATTATACTCATTCTCAAATTGCTGAAATGAACTATTATCCATAGACGCTGCAGCTCCTGATAATAAAAGCAGCACTCCTCCAACAAATTTTTTCTTCATACTAACTCTTTTTTTACAGTTTTAAATAATGATTAAATAATATTTGTAATTACAAGCAATGTAATAATTGATGTAACGATTAGTTTTAATATGTCAATCCAATGCTAAACATTGCGCCAAGTGTTGAGGTTGGCTGGTATATCGTCACTAGATCTCCATTTGAATTAGTCCCACCATTGTTAGATGAAGTGGGAGACGGAGGAGATGCCTCGGCCTGATAGTTAGTATAAAACCCTCTAATTCCCAACTGCAAATTTTTAACCACGTTAAATTTAGCGCCAATAGTCGAAACAAAAGCCATATTATTCTGTGGCTGTACTCCACCTACCGGACCAGACTGATCCCAATTATACGAAGCTAATTGATCACCATAAACAAAAACATATTGATTAATTCTGTATTCAATCCTGCCACCTATACCACCAGTATAGTAATAATCATTAGTTATGTTCTCATAACCATTAGAAACCATGGTGGACATCGCTAAGTTGCTATTTCTTCCCACCAATACGTAAGGCGTAACTTGTAAATGTTCTGGCAAAATAGGAAAAGCATAACCTACCTTAGCATTTATTCCACCCAGATTAGGATCCTGTGAAGATGGCATACCCGGATAACCTGCAGTATCGCTATTTCCCTGACCCGTGCCACTTGCTTGATTGCCCAACGAATTTTGTGATACAACTATATTAGCATCAACATCCATCCATACCCCAATGTCAAATAACCGCTCAACCTCAAGATTAACAGCCTGACTTTGTTGTAGGGTCTGATCGTTTGCACCATTAGTAAATTCAGTATTAGCAACACTATAACCCAAATTGTACTCATCATCAAATGCCTGAAACGCACTATTACTGACTGCAAATGCTGCTGTTCCACTAACATACAGTAAACATCCAATCACAATTTTACGCATAACTATATACTCTCCAACAGAAAACCATACGCAACAAAACACCCACTTAAAAAACTCGCTAACGCTCGGTGAATTAAAAGACGGATTATATCAGATTTATTTAACCAACATCACATAAAAAAGCAGCAAACTTAACTAAGTTTGCTGCTTTTTTTAAATGATTAAATTAAATCAAATAAGTTTTTAGTAAGTCAAGCCAATCGACACTAACCCACCAACAGTTGATTGAGCTTGTGGATATGCAACTCCAGAAGCTGTGCCAGAACTAGAATCTGGTTGATAACTAGTATAAAACCCTTTAACCCCTACCTGGAAGTCCTTAACTATATTAAATTTCACTCCTAAAGTTGAAGTAAAGGCGTACATATTTTGCGGCTGAATTCCGTTATTATAGCCAGTTTGATCCCAGTTATAAGCAGCATTTTGATCCGCAAATACCAAAATCGCAGTATTAATCCGATATTCTATACGACCCCCAACCCCTGCAGTATAGTAAAACTGATTAGAAGTTGTTGTGCTTGAAGTAGAAGTTGCAATTCCATTCAGAGGACCATCGGCTATACCATTATTGTTTAAGCCAGCCAATCCATACGGAGTAAGCAATAAGTGAGTGTCAGCCACCTGAAACGCATAACCAACCTTACCGTTCACACCGTAATCACTAATAACTGGCTCTTGTGCGCCATTAGTGCTGGTAGAACCCTGACCAAAAGTCATGCCGGCATTTACATCAATCCAAATACCATTGTTTAATAACCGTTCACCTTCAAGATTCACTATATTACTGCTAGAGGTGTTATTTTCACCGCCACCAATAGCCGTAACAGTATCTTGTTTCATACCCCAGCCAACGCTTACCTCGTCGTCAAATGCCTGAAACTGAGAATAATCAGTAGCAGCAAAAGCGCTAGCACCACCAATAGCAAGTAAAGAAAATAGAATTTTACGCATATTTATTAAACTCCCACTAACAAAAAATCACTAATTATCATGAATGAACCCACATTATACATTAGTTTTTAAACGTCCCGGTGGGTATTCTACACCGATATAATAAAAAAAATCAAATTTAATTTACAAGACGCAATTTTTAGGGGCAAATTACACCCCTTAAATAAATGCTTCAAATGCTCGCTAAAATCAAATACTACTCTTCGTCTTTGGTTTACTTGCGAAGCTAAAGCTGGACTTTGTCATATTTTATAAAACTTTGAGTATGTATACTGATATAGCGTAGCAAAGTCAAAACTTCATTTTTTATTAAGGTAACGCACAACTAAATAAATCACTACAGCTATACCCAATCCACCAAAAATAAACCATTCCCCACGTCTAACCCATTCCACAACTGCATCTATATCAAAAGCAAAAAAATAACCTAAATATACTAAAATTGGTACACTAATTAACGCGGCAGAACCATCCATCAAAAAGAATTTTATCAAACTGACCCGATGACTAATTCCAGAAATAATAAAAATCGGCGCACGCAATCCTGGTAAAAATCTGGCAACAAATAAGATCTTATCCCCGTGCTTACGGGCTTTTTCTTGAATTTTAGCATAATTCTGTGGAGTAATAACGTGCCTTAAACCAGGAATACGAGTAACTCGCGGACCCAAATATCGCCCCAATGAAAACATAATACTGTCACCGAGTAATACCCCACTCAGTGCAATCATAACCATATAATATATATTTAATATGTAATCCGTATCTCTAGATAAAGCACAAATTACTCCACCAGCCACTAAAGTAACATCTTCAGGAATGGGAACACCAAAGCCACACATAATTAAAACCAGGAACACCGCAATATAACCATACTGCGCAAAAACCGCTAATAACTGCTCCAAAATTTCCATTATTTTTTACCTAAACCTAAATTTAATTATCACAAAAATCAGTGACTGTCAGTTTATTTAGTTCATCTAGTTAGTTATAGTATTAGCAATTGCCAACGCCCATTTTTTTGCAGCACATTCATCTCGTGCTTCTACCATAACCCTAACTAAGGGCTCAGTACCACTTGGCCTAACCACTACCCGCCCATTACTTCCTAATGAGTCTGTAGCTCGGATAATGGTATCTCGCGCTAATTCATTCCAATTGGATTTGTCTTTATCTAGTTTTACATTAATCATTGTTTGCGGATATTCCTGCCAATCAACTATACAGCTTAACGGCTTAGCTAAGGTAATCATTGCAGCAATAACTTGAAGTGCCGAAACAATCCCATCGCCAGTGGAATGCTGGTCTAAACACAAAATATGCCCGGATGCTTCACCGCCCAGACTCCATTTACGCCTTACCAACTCTTCCAAAACATACCTATCGCCAACCTTGGAGCGTATAAATTCAACCCCCAAGTTATGCATAGCAACTTCCATTGCCATATTCGTCATAACTGTGCCAACAATACCAGATACTTTTTTATGCTGAGCTTTCATTCCGCAAGCAATAATATAAATTAATTTATCACCGTTATATAATACTCCATTTTCATCCACAAATAGAACTCTATCGCCATCACCATCAAAAGCTATGCCCAAATCTGCTTTTTCTTTAATTACAGTTTTAATTAGCTCCTCTGGGTGCATAGAGCCACAGTTGGCATTAATATTAGTTCCATTGGGCTCACAGGCTAATTTAATAACTTTTGCCCCTAGCTCCTTAAACACGCTGGGTGCAACCTTATATACCGCACCATTGGCACAATCTAATACAATTTTTAAATTACCCAAATTGATATTGCGTGGAAACGTGCTTTTGCAAAATTCAATATACCTGCCACTAGCATCATCTAGTCGCACCACCTTACCCAAACGCTCAGCTTTTTTCATGTCGCATTCAAGTTCTTTTTCAATAGCTAACTCAACTTCATCCGGCAGCTTGACGCCATTACCCGAGAAAAATTTTATACCATTATCAATATATGGATTATGCGACGCACTAATCACAACTCCAGCAGATAAATGCAGCGCACTAGCTAGGTAAGCAATTGCCGGAGTAGGAATAGGACCCGCCATGTACACGTTTACTCCAGCATAAGAAAACCCAGCCTCTAGACTTGACTCAAATAAATACCCAGACAAACGCGTATCTTTACCAATAATTACCGCTGGTTCTGCTTCCATGCTGCCTAAAACTTTACCTGCAGCATAGCCTAAACGTAGAGCAAAATCTGGAGTAATCGGATATTCGCCAACTACGCCTCTTATACCATCAGTTCCAAAATATTTGCGCATTTATTCTTTGTCTTTCAAATTTTAACGAAGTCATATCTTGCAAACCGCTCCTCATGTACTTTTTGTACACGGTGGGACGCGTCGGGACTCGTCCCCGTCGCTTTTTGCTGCAATATTCCGCGTCTAAACTTGAAATACTGCGAATAATTATA
This sequence comes from Pseudomonadota bacterium, assembly GCA_030917485.1. Taxonomy (GTDB): domain Bacteria; phylum Pseudomonadota; class Gammaproteobacteria; order Burkholderiales; family UBA11063; genus Aquella. Next base: position 2,180 of record JAUPUP010000170.1, on the reverse strand, counting down.
TGCGGTAATTAAGATATCGTTACTACTCAAAGGTTACTGCCAGCATATACAGTTAAGATGTAATTAGTCATTCTTTTTTGGAACTTCGACAATATCATCGACAGCATCAACTAATGGTAGCTCCGGTTCAATCTCAATCTTGGGCTCAGCCGCATTATTACTTTTTTCGGGCTCGGCAATCCCCATTATGACATTAATCTCGTGCAGATCAATTGTCTCTTGCTCGAGCAAAACCGCCGCCATTTTATGGATTTTATCTTGATTATCCAGCAATAATTGTTTGGCTAGATTATACTGACCTTCCAATATGCTTCTAATAGTCTCATCAATTTTCTGCATAGTTGCTTCAGAAACATACTTATGTGTAGTAATACTTCTACCCAAAAATACTTCCGATTCATTTTCACCATAAATCATTGGACCTAATTCATCCGTCATACCAAACCGGGTAACAATCTTACGCGCCAAATCAGTTGCCCGCTCAAAGTCATTGCTGGCGCCAGTCGTCATCTGGTGCATAAATAACTCCTCAGCAACCCTACCGCCAAATAATATAGCTATTTGATCCATCAAATAATCTTTAGTATATGAATAACGGTCTTCCTCAGGCAACTGCATAGTAACCCCAAGCGCACGCCCACGCGGAATAATAGTAACTTTGTGTACCGGATCTGCATTAGGCAGCAATTTTGCCACTACCGCATGACCTGATTCATGATAAGCCGTATTTCTACGCTCCTCTTCTTTCATCACCATACTCTTACGCTCAGCGCCCATTATAATTTTATCTTTGGCATCTTCAAAATCACGCATGTCCACCAGTTTTTTATTTCGTCTCGCCGCAAATAATGCTGCTTCATTGACCAAATTGGCTAAATCAGCCCCAGAAAATCCTGGAGTACCGCGAGCCACTACATTAGCATCAATATCTGATGCTACCGGAACTTTACGCATATGCACACCTAAAATTTGTTCACGTCCTTTAATATCCGGCAGTGGCACTACCACCTGCCGGTCAAACCTGCCAGGACGCATTAATGCAGGATCTAAAACATCTGGACGATTAGTCGCAGCAATTATAATCACCGTAGTATTAGTTTCAAATCCATCCATTTCTACCAACATCTGATTTAATGTCTGCTCCCGCTCATCATTGCCGCCGCCCAAACCAGCGCCGCGCTGACGACCAACTGCATCAATTTCATCAATAAATATGATAGCTGGAGCGCTTCGTTTTGCCTGTTCAAATAAATCGCGCACCCTGGAGGCTCCTACTCCAACAAACATTTCCACAAAATCAGATCCGGAAATGCTAAAAAATGGCACATTTGCCTCACCCGCAATAGCTTTTGCCAGCAAAGTTTTACCAGTACCAGGAGCGCCACTCAAAAGCACACCTTTAGGAATCCGACCTCCTAAATTTTGATACTTAGTTGGGTCTTTGAGATAATCAACAATTTCCATTACCTCTTGCTTAGATTCTTCACACCCAGCCACATCCGTAAAGCGGATTAAATTTTCTTTCGGATCAATAACTTTAGCTCGGCTTTTACCAAAACTAAACACACCGCCGATACCGCCACCTTTGCCCCCAGCAGCACCACGCATAAAATAAACCCAAACCCCAATTAATAAGAGCATTGGAAACCATGATACAAAAATACTCATCAATAAAGACTCTTCTTGCGGCTTAGCGCTAAAAGCAACCTTATTTTTAATTAAATCATTCACTAACTCTGGATCAAACGGAGCATAAGTGACAAATTTGCTGCCATCTCTTCGTTCACCGCGTATCCACTGACTTTGTCTCTGCCCACCCTCAATTACTAGGTTTTTTACCTGACCGTTTTCAACTTCAGAAATAAATTGCGAATACGCTATATTATTTTTGCTCTCACCCTGATCATTAAACTTGTTAAATATTACCATTAGTCCCAAACCAATTATCACCCAGATAATTAGACTTTTAACGACATTTCCGTTTCGCATAAACTTATTTCCAAAAAATAAAGATAATATAAAACTATGGTATAATATGGCGCACTAGGCTATTATATTATAAATATTATAACTATCTTAAATTTCTTATAAGTAGTTTATAAATTTCTTAATTTTTTGGAAATAAGTTTATGCGAAACGGAAATGTCGTTAAAAGTCTAATTATCTGGGTGATAATTGGT
>JAUPUP010000169.1 GCA_030917485.1 Pseudomonadota bacterium | reverse complement strand
TTTGTCTTTGCTTATTCGCTGTGGATTTATTTTACTGCTATTTATAAAATAAAAAGTATGTTTGTACCAGCACCTTTGATTCTGAGTATAGCTATATATTCTTTGATTTATAATAATAGTAATAGTAGCTTTTATATTGCACTTAATCACGCCATGGAAACGTTGGTTGCAATGTTGATAATGTTTGCAGGGTTAGTTTTATTTCCTAAAATTTACTATTTAGCAACATGGAGGAGAGCCTTTTTTGATGTGTTAAATGATTTAGAAAGAATTTCCGCTCAAATTTTTTACAATGAAATTGATGATCTACCAATTACTCCTGGCATAATTATCATGGAGCGTTACTCACGGATGTTGTCGCGCAAGATGAAATATTTTAGTGTTTTAAAGATAACACTATTGTCTTTTACACTGGTGACGGCATTATCTTATGTATCAACATTCCGCACTCAATTACAGCTTAATTTTCTTGAGGTATTTCATAGCTATGTTAAACGGCTACGTCATGCTTGTCATGCCAAAGAAATATTACTTTTAACACCATTAGATATTTCAGAGTTGCAAAAAACCTATGAGTTACGCACCTTACATAAATTAATTTTAAGTTGGAATAACTTATGCGGCACGGTTTAGGCTTACCTCAGCTTAGCTATCGAGCTCTGCGCGCTATGCGAATTTGTATTGTTTTTACATTTGCGATTGCTTTTGAGAGTATTCTTAGGATTCCTCATGCGGGTTGGGTGGCTTTTTCTGTAATTATGATTTATGCTGGTTTTGATAATGGAACTACAATATTTCGCGCCTTTCATCGTTTCTGGGGCATGCTATTAGGTTTATTCAGCGGTTACTTACTGTGGTTTATCGCTCATCTTGATTACCGCTTATTATTTATTATTATTCCGAGCACGGTTTTCATGACTTATTTTTTAATGGGACGAGTTCATTCGATTCCGACTATTTTTGCGGTTAACACGGCCGTAATTGGTAATGGTTATTTTTTTGCTCATAACGATTATGCGGTAACTTTCTTTATTACTGATTATGCTATTTGTACAGTAATTGGTTTTTCGATTGTTTTGGCTTTTGAATATTTTTGGTTTCGTCATTATCGTCTGCTGGCTTGTTTCATTCATGATACGCAGCAGGAGGTTATTGAGCAGTTGAAAGCTCTGATAAATTTATTAAATCAAAATAAATTTAGTCATAGCGATTTTTTTTGCAGGTGTATTGAATTCAATAACAGTTTGGTGCAGGTTAATAATTTGGCAAGGAATTCATCGTTTTCATTAAGTGCTGGAGATGCAGTTGGTGATGAATTTAATCAATTTGTCATGCGAACCAACCGAGTCTTTGTCGAGCTTAAAGCTCTTTATTCGGCATACGACACCAATCGTTATCATCAGCATGATTATAATCATTTGTTTATCCAAGTCAAAAGCGATATAGCCGAACTAGAAGCTCTACTTCATAACGGTGAAACTATTATTATTCAATCTGGAGCCATTCATGAAGTCCATAATTAATATCTTTTTGCTAATTTCAATTGTTTTGTTGGGATGCAGTAGTTACCAAAAACCAGATGTGACGGTAAATAATCGCTGGTCGGTATCTGATCGTAATCTTATCCTGAGTGAAAGTAATCTCCCTTATCTTGCGTGGTGGCAAGGCTTTAATGATCCATTATTAAATCAATTAATTGAGAGCGGGATGGTCAACAATAATACCCTTAACATGTCGCGAGGTCATATTGAGGCGGCGGCTGGTGAATTGAAAAAAATTCAATTCCAGTGGATTCCAGATATTAATGTCTTGCTGGGTTATTCCAACAATCCAGCAACGGGTTTTCCGGGGTTATTAGCATTATTGGCTCCCAATTATACCTTGAATGTCTTTAGCCAGATTAAACAGCAAAAGCGTGCCGAATATGAATTAGCAGCAGCCAAAGCCGAAGACGATAGCGTAAAATTAACCATTATCAGCCAAATTAGCGCCAGTTATTTTACCTATCAGGCAGAATTAGAGCATAAAGAGTTATTGCAAACCCTCGTAGAGGATATTAATCAGCTAGCAAAAATTGCCAATAAGCTTTATGCAGGTGGACTAAGTTCGGTAATTAATTTTGAAGAATTGCAAAGTCAGGTTAATTTGATTCAAGGTGAGCAAGAAATTGTGGAACAAAATCTGGTGGTAAGTCGTAACGCATTGCGTTATCTGATTAATCAAAATCCTGGAACGCTCACCCCACTACGTAACTTTACTCAGATCAACAATCCTGGGTTAATTCCTGGGGCTTTGCCGCTTACAGTTCTAGAAAATCGCCCCGATCTGCAATTAGCCGAAAACGAACTTCATGCTAGCAATGAAGGAATTGGTTTGGCGACCAGTCAACTATTACCAACGCTACAACTGGATTTTATTGGCGGTCCAGTCGCTGGTAACAACAGTTATCACTTTCCCAATCCGATAACAACGAATGTGGTTGATTTTAATGATGAATTACTTAAGATTCCAGCATTTAAAATGTCGACATTCGGGGAAATTGCCAAAGCCAAGGGTTTGAATAAAGTTTCTTATTATAACTACGTTGATGTTCTGCAAAAGGCCTTGCGTGATACCACAAATGCGCTCTCTGCCAATACGCGGTTAAATAACAAGTTACAACAAACTACAACTGCAACACAACATCTTAGTAAAGCCTATGCCTTAAATCAAGCACTATATAGGCAAGGTATCTTGAGCGTGCTGGATACATTACACAGCAAGATTGCACTTGATCGCATCCATATCGCACTCAATCAAGATAAACTTCAGCAACTGCTTACGGTGGTTAAGCTGTATCAGGAACTCGCTGGTGGTTATAAAGTAGTTGAAAGTAGTAACCAACTGAAATAATACTTATTTTAAAACTGGTATATATTATTCTGACGGTAATTCAATTTTGGGTTAATGTTTTTTAGGGGCAACTTTTGAAATGTATATAAAACTACTAATTACGAGTGGCTTTTTATTTTGCCCGCTTTGGGCTATGGGTAACGAGTCAGCACCACTAATTTCCCAAACATCATATTCACAATTTCAAAAATTTGATCGCCAATTAAATTTAGGGATGGGGGTTACCTCGGGAAATCTAACTAATGGTAATAGTGGAGCCGTCAATAATTCACAATTTATCAATTTAGAAATTGAGCGCTTATTTGATATCGGTATTTGGTTGGATATTAATGCCTCATTGATGACTTATTATTCCCAAGGCGCTGATCCAGCATTCAATAAAAACACAACGGTTAGCGGATCGCAGCCTAATTTTGGTGGGGTAAATGTTAAACTGGGTTATGCATTTCCGTTAAATACGAATCATTTACTGCTAACCCCCTATGCACAATTTGGACGAACTACTAATCTATCTTCCTATACCATGTATGCAAATAATCAAGTCACCAATTTAACGCAGGACTATTTTTTAAGTAGTGGAGTTGGAACTCGACTCGAATACCGCATCAACCAGATCATAGAACTTTATTTTGATCAAAATGCGCTTTATAATGCTTCTCAAGCGCCGACAAATGCAACTTTAGCAGCGAATGATAATTATAGCTATACCTCATTACTCGGCGCGAAATTTAATTTGTGGCATCATTTTCAGCTAGGGTTACAAGGATTTTATAGTAATTTTTATTACACAAACCCCTTAAATACCATTAATGGAATAGCGCTGGTGCCGCAAAGCACCGTTGGTGGTTTAGTCTCTATTGGTTTTATCTATTGACGGGGAATTTTAATCATGAAAACAGTTAAACTAAAGTCAATCTCAACTCGGTTATCGTTTTTCTCAATAATCACTGGATGCATAATTAGTCTTTTTTCAAAGCCCGTGCTGGCATATCCGTTAAATTTTGAGAGCCAAACTATTGCAAAAAATTCACTCACTCAGAATCCAGCACAAGTTAACACCAGCAATGATGAAACTGATCGCTTTCACCTCTTTCAAAAGTTCATCAACCAATATAGTATTGGCTACCAATTTATTGGCATAAATTTTAGCAATGTAGGTAATGCCAATGCACAAGATTTAAACATCAATGTCACCAAATTATTTGATATGGGTATTTACATCGAAGCTAATTATGACACTTTCACCTATTTTTCACAATTTTTACAGCATCATCCTGATGGGTCACCGAGCTTAGATCGTTATGGCGACTATCCTAAGTTTAATGGCCTCAATCTAAAAGTCGGCTATGCCTTGCGACCAATCCCTGAGCATCTTTATGTTATTCCATATGCGACTGGGGGTTATAACTCTCAATGGGCGACTTATACCGTTGATGTCAATGCACAACAGACCGCTAATTTGACCCAAAATTATTTCCTAACATTTGGCGGTGGTGTGAAATTGGCCTACCGAATCAACAGTTGGATCAATACTTATATTGATACTTCAGTGGTACAAAATCAAAGTCAGGCTCCCGCGCTTACTTATGGTGCGAGCTTGACCAATTATGCTTTCAATACCCAAATTGGCACCAAGATTCATTTATATGATCAACTCCAATGCGGTTTGCATGCTTTTTATATGCCGTTATATTACCCAGATTCACCGGCAAATACACCAGCAAAAGTTGCCGTAACTTCATATATTTATGGTGCAATGTTTTCATTGGGATTGAATTATTAATATCCTTCGCTGACTATTAACAGAGTAATCCACTCAGTCTATTTTTAACCAAGTCGAGTTCTATTTTTACCAATAGTCCAAACGTGGATAATTTGCTATAATTCACTTAGTTACAGCAAGGTTAAGCTATAGCAAGAATTGACACTTATTTTTCGTAAGAGAATACATATACTAAATCAACTTGAAAGTTGGACTGGGTTGTGTCGGATAACTTCAAAGTTATCGTTTATTCTGGCACGCAATACATCTTGAATACGGTGCACTGTATCCCCAAAGAAGTAACGAATTGCTTCAGTAAAATCAGCAAATTTGGGATATACCTTATTATACGTGACGTGCTCTCGGGCTCGTTCTAATATTTATAAAGAGCAAACTATGAGACTAAGTAAACAACAAATTTCAGCCGTGACTATGAGCACAATTGCATTCATGGTTTGTTTTGCGGTATGGATGATGTTCGCAGTTATCGGTATTCCGATTAAAAAACAACTTAATTTAAATGAAACTGAATTTGGACTTCTGATTGCCATGCCAGTGTTAACTGGTTCACTAATTCGTCTGCCGCTAGGAATGTGGACCGATAAATTTGGCGGAAGAATTATATTTTTTATCTTGATGTTGGTGAGCGTAATTCCAATTTATCTAATTAGTTATGCTACGCAATATTGGCATTTTTTAGTAATTGGGCTATTTGTAGGTTTAGTTGGCGGATCTTTTTCAGTAGGGATTGCTTACGTAGCTCGCTGGTTCCCCAAGTCTCAACAAGGCTTTGCAATGGGGGTTTTTGGTGCAGGTAATTCTGGCGCCGCCTTAAATAAATTCGTGGCTCCTTTAATCTTAGTCGCTTTTGGCTGGAGAATGGTGCCTCAGGTTTATGCTTTGACCATGTTAGTTATCGCACTTTTTTTTTGGTTTCTAACCTCATCTGACCCAACCCATAAATTGAGCTATAAAATAACTGTTAAAGAACAGCTCTCTGTGTTAAAAGATGTCCGTGTGTGGCGGTATTGCCAATATTAT
>JAUPUP010000168.1 GCA_030917485.1 Pseudomonadota bacterium | reverse complement strand
TTAGTTACTGTAGGTGGGAGTGAGAAGGTTCTAGAACAAATACTTCTATGCTATCCATCTGCTGATTTGTTTAGTATAGTTGATTTTTTACCTGAAGATCAACGCTCTATAATAATGAATAAACGGGTTACTACTTCATTTATTCAAAAATTGCCGTTTGCTAAAACTAAGTATCGCGCATACTTACCGTTAATGCCATTAGCAATTGAACAATTTGATTTATCTAAATATGATTTAATTATATCAAGCTCTCACGCTGTAGCAAAAGGTGTTATTAGTGGTCCCAACCAATTACATATATGTTATTGTCATTCACCTATACGTTATGCCTGGGATTTGCAACACCAATATTTAAGAGAATCAAATCTTACTCGGGGTATAAAATCCTGGTTAGCTAGAATCATCCTGCATAAAATACGGCTGTGGGATTTAAGAACGGTTAATAGTGTAGATTATTTTATTGCTAATTCCACTTTTATTGCTAAGAGGATATTCAAATTATACCGCCGTGAGGCGACTGTCATCTATCCGCCGGTTGCGGTTGAGTGTGATGATTTTTCAACTTTAACTGAAACTTTACCAGAACAGGATTTTTATATTACAGTATCGCGTATGGTACCATATAAAAAAATTGATATTATTGTAGAGGCATTTATTAATTCACCAAAGAGAAATTTAATTGTAATAGGTGATGGTCCTATGTATAAGTATATTTCCCAACAGATCAAAAATGCTAATATTAATAATATAAAATTATTGGGCTATCAGTCAAATTCTATTATTTCTGCTTATTTGCAGCGGGCAAAAGGTTTTGTTTTTGCTGCAGAAGAAGATTTTGGTATAGCGCCAATTGAGGCAATGGCGCATGGAGTGCCAGTAATTGCCTATGGTTGTGGTGGTATTCTGGATAGTGTTACTAGTGATGGTGATAAACCGACTGGGGTATTTTTCTTTAAACAGGAATATAATAATATCATAGCTGCATTGGATTATTTTGAAGAGCATAGGGATAAATATACCGCAAATAATTGTAAATTAAATGCCAGGAAATTTGCTAATGAAAGATTTAGGCGAGAGTTTACTGATTTCATCAATAGTAGAGTAAGGGCATGTAAGTAAAGGTAGATAAGTAAGCGAAGATAGATAAAATAAGTAGAGCAATAATTAAGTAAAGCAACATAAGTTGAAAAACAAAATATATTTTTTTAAATGAATTTTTAAAATGATAAACAAAACCACAATTCAAAAAACATGTTTGATTCTATCAGATATACTAGCGTTATTAATCACCTTTTTGGTTGCTCGGTATATTTTGAGTATTATTAATCCAAGTATCGAGCATATTACTTTTAAATCTGTTGGGATTGCAAAATTTGGTGGTTTAATCGTAATTCTAGTGTTTTGGTACCAGGAACAGTATGTCAAACGTCGCCCTACTTGGGAGGAGTTGGCACTGCTGTATAAAACTATTTTTATCTTTGCTATGCTGCATATGGGGCTTAGTTTTTTGATTTCGCATCATGTAATTAAGATATATAATTTATTATTTTGGTCAACTCTCTATTTTGTGCTGCCGACGTTTAGATATTTAACCAAACTTAGTTTGCATTATTTGGGGCTATGGACGCGTAATGTTTATATAGTTGGTACTGGTAAGAATGCTGTAGCTGCAGCACAATTACTGTCCAACAATCATATTTTAGGCTATAAAATTATTGCTTTTGTGGTGGTAGATGGTAGTAACACTTTGGCGCAACATGAGTTAAATTTTGCATTCAAAGATATTCCGGTGGTGGCTTATGATGTATTACTCAACCATGATGCTAGTATGTTAGATTCTGAAATAGTGGTTGCATTATCCAGTACTGAAATAGTCCATCATTTAAAAAAGATCAATATATTACAAAGCCATTATGTTTTTGTGTCAATTGTACCTGATATAATTGGATTACCGTTATATGGAGTACATGTGGAGCATTTTTTTGGAAATGACCAGTTATTTTTGCGCCTACAAAATAATTTAGGACGAAGGCTAAATCGACTAATTAAGCGGTTAACGGACATATTTTTATCCTGTTTCGGGTTAATTATACTATCTCCGGTAATTGTGGTAATAAGCATATTAATTAGCATTACTACTCGGCAAAGCGTATTTTTTCGACATAAGCGGATTGGTAAAGATGGCAAATATTTTTATTGTATAAAATTTCAAACTATGTATAGTAATGGTCAAGAAATTTTAGACCAGATTTTGGTGAATGATCCAGCTAAACGTTTGGAGTGGGAAAAAGATTTTAAGCTTAAAGATGATCCGCGAGTGACGCCGATTGGTAAGTTTTTACGTAAAACCAGCCTGGATGAACTGCCACAGTTATTTAATGTATTATTGGGGGAGATGAGCTTGGTGGGGCCACGCCCAATTGTTGATGCGGAAGTTAATAAATATCATGATGATTTTTATTATTATAAGTTGGTCAGACCGGGTATTACTGGCTTATGGCAGATTAGTGGGCGCAATGATATTGATTACCACAAACGGGTACGTTTGGATGTGTGTTATATTAAAAATTGGTCGTTATGGTATGATTTTGTGATTTTATTTAAAACTATACAAGCAGTATTATGGCAAAATGGTGCTTATTAAGTATACTCTCTTTACGTCTATTGTAAAATAAAATGCGATTTATATTATTTAGATCG
>JAUPUP010000167.1 GCA_030917485.1 Pseudomonadota bacterium | reverse complement strand
TAGAGAGTTACAACCTGATAATCTACAGGCTGCATTATTAAATTCTGCATTTTTAAATGCACACAAAATGCTGGTGGCTCATTTAGATCCTGATATAGTTAAAACGCGCCTTGAGTACTTAGATGTAGCCAAAACAAGTTTGGAAACCATGTATTCAAATGATGCAACCTTGCGTCCTAAATTTGAATCAGCCGTGGCTTTTGGCGTATTTGAGATTAAAAATTTTAATGTGTTATTGTATGTAGCAGCGTACGGCAAAGGCGTTATTTTTGATAATAAAAATAAGCAAGTTATTTATATGGATACGGTCAGAAGTGGAACTGGACCAGGTCTTGGTTATGAATCATTATATTTAGTGTTTGTCTTTAAAAATGAAATGGCATTGAGCCAATTTATCGGTGCTAAAGGTGGTGGTGGTGATATCGGTGCTTCGGCAACTTTAGGTGTTTTAGGTGCACAAATTTCACTTAATCCAGAAATAGCAGTTTATCAACTCTACAAAAATGGTTTTGATTTACAAGCCAACTGGGGTGGAACAGTTTATTTTCCAGCTCCGTCCTTAAATGACTAAATACGTTGAGATCTAATGAGTTTAGTTTCATTTGATCAATGTGTAATATGACTTTTCGAGCTAATAGACTAGCTTGTATTTAATCTTTATTTATTATGTCTTCGTTGGTATGGATTTTTACTCTTCTATACCAACAAAGAATCACTGTAGCGTCTTACGATGTTTAAGTACTGGATTTGTTTTATATAAATAAGACTACGTTAGTAGTCTTATTTATATATGCCTTCTTTCCAATGACTACGGTATAAAATTATAATATATTGTTTTAATTGAATTTATTTGATGTTGATCAATTTGGTGGGTATAGAGGTGGGTATAAAAAATCTCATTTGCTTAATAAATGATTAAAAATCACTACCTAGATTAATTTGTAATTTGATACTATAAGTTTGATTTTTTAAATCACTAAAATGGATTAAATTATTTTACTTCCATATCTAGCATTACTATATAACCCTCAATACTTTCATTTACAGCTAAAGCAACTACTTCATAGAATCCAGCCAGTTCACCTTTATTTTGCGCTTGCTCTAAAGATAGAATATAATCAGCTCGGTTTTTAACACGTATAATCGCAGGTGGATAACCATTTTGCAATAAGATTAGATTCATTAGTAAGCGTGCTGTACGTCCATTACCGTCAATAAATGGGTGTATAGTTACAAAGTCATAGTGTGCTTTGGCGGCTTTTAAAATAGGGTGTTGAGTATCTACATCTAAGTTAGCTATAAATTGATTCATTGCTTCATCAATTAGCAATGGTGCTGTAAAGTGGTATATATCGCCATCACTTTGGCGAACGCCAACTGGTTTGTCTCGGAATTTACCAGCATAAGGATTATCAATACCTTTTAATACCAAGTAATGAATATCTTTAATATCACGTAGGCTTACACCAGATCTGGTGCTAATCTCTTCAACAAAATCAATTGCATCTTTGTGGTTTATAATCTCTAAATGTTCACTTAACCGCTTACCGCCAATAGTTAAACCCTCATTTAATACCAGCTTAGTTTCATTAAAGGTCATTGTTGAGCCTTCAATTGCATTGGAGTTGTATGTGAGATCAACGTCGTAAATTCGTTTAATTTGTGTTAGCTGCTCTTGGCTTAATGGTCTACGTTTATCCAAAGTTGATTTTTGAGCATCAACTTGAGCTAGTAATAAATCAATTTTAGTTGTTTTAATAGTGGACATTAAATACTCTTTAATTAGTATGATAATTTGTTAATCTTATTATAGTGTATTAACTGAATAATGTCAAATTAAAAACCCGATACAATGATCGGGTTATAAACATTATGCAGCTAATTCTTGAGGTTTGTACCTTTCCCGTAGTTCACAATCAATAAAGAGCAAGCTAATGTATTGCTCAACAGTAATGTAGTACCATGTCTTAGTTGATAGATCTTTTGCAGTAGAGTCATGATAGCTATTTGGGTAAAATCCTTTGATATGCTGGCATGGTGCGTACGTGTCCTCATCTAGCCACCCGATAACTCGCATTAAAAAATGTAAATTCTTTGGTATCATTCTAAGTTCAATACTAAACTTTTCTAAATACTCGCCAACATCAACCAGCTTGTTTTTATGGTGCTTATTAAATTTTCGCTCGAGTTTGGCGAGTTCTTTAAATTTAGGATTATCGTATGGATTTTTATAGTTAAATAGCCTTGTAGTACCGCACCAGTCTGCTAGTACGTCGTTGGCCAGATTAATTAGCTCTTGTGCTTGACTGTGGTTGCGTTGTTCTCTAATATCCATATCACCCACTACAAACTTAATTTTGTTAAGATTGCAGCTGCTAGACTATCACCAACACAATGGCGCAAGTAACCAATGTAAACCCAAAAGCCATGAGTATAGTAGTGGTTAGAGTCAGTGTCTAAATAGAGCATGAAATAATGTTTATGACGTTGCCCAGTCATTTTTTCTAGTATGTCGGCGCATTCGGTTGATTGTAACCAATTTAATGGATCAAGTGCAGACTTGTTATGTGCCTTGGATTGGATTAATGATAAGTTGAATTGTGGTAGTAGAGTGAGATCTACACGATTGAGTTTTGACATGATTAATACCTTGTTGAATTTAGCTTGACTAAACCCTAATTTTGAGATAGGGGCGTGAGGGGCTCAAAATCCGCAACAAGTCGGTCGGACGTATTCACCAATTAAGGTTTATTAGTCGCACCCCCCACATTGATAATCACTAATAGCAAAATCTATTAGCAATGTATGGCTAAAATTATTTAGATTTGTAATGGCCGTAATACCAATACAATTTGCCAACGAAAAAACTTCGCTAGGTTTAAATTAATTTAGTGTCAATATGAGATATTCTTTTAAGTGCTGCCAATAGATTACGGTTAGCATTTCCGCTTGTTGCTCGAGGGATTTTGAGACCCATACCATGATGATATAATCTTGTCGACATTTTGTCAAATAATATTGCATGAAAGATTATAATTATGAAAAAAGTTACTCATGTTTTAAAAAATATCCGTAGTGGATTTGAGAAATATAGAGCACAAAATATACAAAAATATTATGAACAAATTAAAATATCTTTTATTGATAGTGGATTTGAGAGTTTAGGAAAGTTTTTGCTATTAAGTCTTTATGCTGTTACCATGATCTATTATTGGAATCCTTCGGATAAGGGATTTAGCCTAGAAGGGGTTGGTATTGTTACTGCTTGTATGACAACTGGCATCATAACTATGTGTAGTATGATCATGGTAGTTTTATTGGAGTTTATAAAATGCATAAAACCTAATCACTCAATAATTAAAGTTTTAAAATGGTTAGATAAAAGGTTTTTGATTATACTTTCTGAGGAACTGAATAATAATATTGTTGGTCTAATAATTGGTAACATTATTTATATTGCAGTCATATTTTATGATCATTGGTCCGAAGTATTAAAATTATGGAATGATAATCATATGACGATAATACATTATTTTGGTATGTTTTTTATTTTTGGCGTAATATCACCATTAGCTTTAAACTGGTTTAATTTTTTACTCAAGAATATAAGGATTATTATATCAAATTGACTTTATGTTTAATATAACAATATGGTTGCATCTGAAAGAATGTGAATTTAGGTTCAATTATTGGAATGATAATCTTTATGCCATAACACTAAAATTGCTTATAAGTAATCCGCTGTGATTGTTTAATATCAATAAAAAATCCAGCATAAATTTGCTGGATTTTATTTATTTCTTACTTGTGATTTGATCTAATTTTAATAACTTAGCAGCTATATAGATGATAAATGCCAAAATGAAAAAATCAATAGCATTATTAACAAAACTACCCCACATAATTTTTGCCCCTGCAATTTGGATGTAAGCTGAAGCTAAATCTTTTGCATTTCCTAGAAAAATCCCAATCACAGGATTTATAATATCATTAACTAATGAGGCTACTATTTTTGCGATAGAACTACCTAAAATAAAGCCAATTGCAAGACCAATTACACCTTGTTCTTTTATAAACTTAAGAAATCCACGCATGATATTCGACCCCGTAATAAATAAAAAATTTTTGTAAGTAATGCGGCAATACTAATAGCTTTATAGTGGTTGCAAGACCAAGATAAATACTTAGCAAAAAATTTATCCCAGTTTTAAATTAATTTTGTGTCAATCTGGATAATCTATAAATAGCATTATGATCGGTTATGCGTTTCCGTTTTGTATATGAGGGATTCTAGTCCCGGTAACGTTATTATGGCTGATTGTGGTGGTATTTGTCAATATTTGTGTTAATTATCATACAGATACGGGACAATATCAAAATCAAACACACTTGTCTTAGAAGTCGTGAGTAATAGAAGCGAAATAAAATGATAGATGTGATTTTTTGAATTAAAACGTAATGCTAGGTCTGGTAAATTTTGTAACATAGTTATAAAATTTGGATCATTTGCGCGATTGTCTTTGGCAAAAATTACTGGGTCTTTTACAATATAAAATGGATAATGCTTACTAGAGCTATCTGAAAAAGTAATAATTCATCATCTAAACTTAATATTGCATTATGATTTAAAAAAGGATTTTCTGGTAAATAAATTTTATTAATATTTTTCTCGATATTAAACTTAAGTTTTTTACATATGATAAATGTAGGAATATAATTACATATATCCAAATCTTCAAAAAATTGGTTATTAGTACCCCTTATTGCAGTTTTTGGCGCCATTTTTGTCCGGAGCAACTTTATTTCTGATAATTTTTCTAGCGCTTTATTTAATTGAGCAAGAGTTAAATCAGATTTAACTTCTATAACTGCAATAACACTTTCAATTGGAAATAGCCTTGCATGACTACTTTCAGTAAAAACAGAAGAGTTACTTTTATCATAAATAATTACATCACATTGTGTTGAGGTATCACCAAGCGGTGTTATAATAAAACCGTTGCCTAATTCAAATTGTTTTGGTAGAAGAAGTTTAATAAAATTTGAAACAATCCTCTCTCTAAACGCGCCATATTCTGCTGAGTGAAAAATATTACTATTATGTTTATTTGATGCAAATATATGAGTTGCATTATCAAATTCAGATCGCATTTGCTGAGAAGCAAAATCAATTAATGACTTTAAGTTTTTATGAGGCATTTTTTATTCTTTTTAATTGTAGTCATAAACTAGAGTTAGATTAATTTTGTTTTATTTATTAAGTCTTAAGTATGCAGAAAAATCTAGCTCTGGTGTTTCTATTATTCAATTGTGATAACAGAGCTGTAATTTGTCCTCTATGATGTATTGTAGTCTTTAATAATCTCTTGGTGCTAACATAATGATCGTCATACCCAATGATGTAACAACAGCACCGATAATATCCAAAGTTATAGGACGTATGCCATCAACTAACCATAACCACATTGTGGCAACGCAAATATAAACCCCACCATAGGCAGCATAAACCCGCCATGCCTCTGCTGGATGTAGTGACAACAGCCAAGTAAACAATGCTAATGATAATGCAGCAGGGATCAATAACAATATGCTTTTACCTTAGTTTAGCCAAAGGTATGGCAGATAACAGCCTAGTATTTCGGCCAGTGCTGTTGCGATAAATAAGAGTAGGGCTTTAATCATGGATAGTTACTTTGGTATTTATAGCACCAAATGGAAATTATAATATTTAAACTTAGAAAGCAGTATTAAGTGGTTATTTCATATAATAATTTACTTTAGATAAATCGTAATTTTTTAGCTTATCTTTACTACTTATATAACCATACGTTTATATGCATTATTTTTTAGAGGCGTTCTCAATATATTCCATAGCCTTATTCATATACAAAATCATTTCATGATCATAACCTTTAATTAGCCCATCAGGTATGTCTCCAGCTTTCATCAATTCCCACATCTTATTCGCCAACTCAGGATTATTAGGGTATTGTTTTTCAGACATCTCTGTCCACAGGTCTATCCATTTCTGAGCTAGAATTTGAACTTCTGGGGAATATGGATCTTTGTTTTGTCTTAAGGCTATTGTAGATTGAGTAAATAGGTCTATCCACGGTTGCATGTAATCAATTTTAGTTATTTGGAATTCTTTATCACCAAAAATTCCACGTTCTTGTGTTGAAAAATTGCGTTCCGCCCATTCTTTAGTTAGTTCATGATGTGATATTTTAAATGCATTTAGCATTTTACCCATCGTATCCCATTCAATATTACCACTTTTAGTGTATTGCTCAATACCTTTCTCAACGATGGCTATTCCTTTATTAATTTGCGCAATGTTGTCACGTAAAGCATATTCTTGTAATTGTAGTGATTTTAAAAGGTCAAATTCTGATGTTGATAAAATTTGTTTAATTTGTTTTAAATCAAAACCAACATATTTTAAGGTAGTGATTTTTTGGACTGTTAATAGGCTTTCATATGAATAATAGCGAGTACCATTTCCTTTTTTATAGGTGGGGGATAAAATATTTTGTTTGTCATAATAATGTAGTGTGCGTATAGATAAATTTGTTATGTCGCAGAATTCTTTTACGCTCCATAGTTTTGTCATTCTTACATTACTCCAATCTTACAAGTAAAGATACTAATGTTATAAAATCATAAAATTCTACCATAATTGCAAAAAGCAACATAAATATTTAGTATTGCTAAGCACAATTATCATCAAAAACACCAATCAAATCAATTGGTAATAATTGATTCATATAGCATGCAACAATAGAATAAACTCATTTAGTGATTGATCATCACCTTACGTCATGCTCTATACTGGAGTCGATATATTGTAAATTAAATTTCTTACAATTATACGGTATAAGGAAACTTAACAAAAATATATTACTTCATTCACAAAATAACTTTTAATCTATTGGAGAGTTTTTATGAAATCTACATTTATGCTTTCATTACTGTGTTCAGCTATTTTTTTAGTTGCATGTAATAGTGGAAGTGGAACTAGTTCTTCATCTACACCGAAATATTTGGCACCTGGTAACTACACAGCTACAGCATCTAATTTCTCCTCTACAGGAAATCCACCTATCGAATGTGATAGTGAAGGTTTCATTCCCATTAGTCCAGTATCTATAACTGAAAGTGGAGTAGAGTGCGCTGGTGGACAATGCGAGCAATCACCAATCAATTTAAATAATAATCCATGCTTTTCAACAAGCCAATTACAAGATGGAATTGTAGCATCACAAACATATAATAACTGTGCGGTATCGGCTAGTAATGTATTTACTACAACTGAGACCATATCTTTTGTAGGCAATAATACAACAATTGGAACTTGCTCATTTACCTACACTTTAACGCCTCAGTAAATCTAGTTAACACGCACAATGCTATGAACATAGTAAATTATTAAATAGATACATTACTAATGCATTGTATCGTTTAAAAGTTTATTCTAACGATGTTAATGGCGAATATGAAATGATTTATATTTTGGAGAAAAATATGACTAATACGATAAGAAGTACCACGAGAGTAAAAGGCTTTAATGATGCAGAAATGGATTTTCAGCTTTTGCGTCAGCTTGGTTCTGCAAATTATGGCGGTGCATCTATTGGTGAAGTATTATCTTGTGCCGCATTAATGGAAAATGAAAATGCTGATGAATGGGTTGATAAGTTCTTAAAGTTCGCAAATAAGCAAGAGTTAGATGCAATAAACAGGTATCAAAGACAGCATTACATTAGTAGTAAGGAACAATTTCTCAAAGCATCAAACACCTATAGATCAGTTGAGTATTTTATTCACTCTCATAAACCAGAACATAAATTGTATGGGTTAAAGTCTAGAGATTGTTTTCTTAATTATTTAAAATTAACAAGCTATCATTTTGAATTTAATTTCATAACATACAATAAACAACAATTACCTTATTACATAGTTTCTCCTAATCATGAGGTATCTCAAAGGAAAACTATCCTAATAATAAGTGGATTTGATGGAACAATTGAAGAATCTTTTATTCACTATGGGATTGCGGCAATTGAACGTGGATACAATGTAATTTGCTTTGCAGGCCCTGGACAAATGGACTCAGTACGATTTAATACACAAACATTTTTTGAGCCGAATTTTGAGGCGCCAATAACTGTCCTATTAGATGAAATTGAAAGGTCGTATAAATGGATGGGTTTGGACAAATTAGCTCTTATGGGAATTAGTTTTGGTGGGTATTTTGCGTCAAGAACTGCATGCTATGAACCTAGAATAAAAGCATTAATTGCAAACTCACCAATAGTTGACCTGTGCTCTTATATATTGGGGTTTGCTGATAATGATGGCAGTGATTTCCAAGATTTCTGTTATGATGATATTCAGCACATACCAGATGAAATTATGCCACCAAGCCTTAAAGAACAAACTGCAAATTTACTATTACGCTTTGGTCATCATTTGATGAGTGAAACGATAACGTATTTACAACAATTTAATATAAGTGAAAACTTACACTTAATCAAATGTCCTACCTTATCACTGATTGGAGATGGTGAAGGTGGAGAACCATTAAGACAGTTTAATTATTTTATTAATCATGTAAAACATCAACATTCATATAAATTCACGAGTAACGATGGTGCTGATACACATTGCCAAGTTATAAATTTAGGTTTCGCAAATTGTGTAGTATATGACTGGCTAGATGAAGTATTTGTTTAAAGTAACTGTAGTATAAAGATAATTAAAGACTTATATGGTACGGTTTTATTCAGATTTAGAATTCTAAAAAGATGAATTTGAATAAGAGTGATTTGTAATTAGTCGTAATTAACGGTGTTATCCTAATTTATTAATTTAATGGAGTAAACTTTTATGAAAAAATGTTATTTTTTTATTGTCATCTTTATTATGATGGCATTAACTGGCTGTCAAGGAGAAGGAGGCTCTTCTTCGGGAAGTGGAAATAATTCTGGCGTGTTGGCGTTTATTGAATCATCTGTTCAAGTGACAAATGGTAGTTCAACAGAAGTAACTCTACAGTTAAACGGTAGTAGTGGTGTATCTGGTCTTGTGGTAAATATATCATCATCTTCTTCCTCAACTGCATCAGTTCTAAATAATACATGTACTTTATCAAGCTCACCTGGAGCACCTAGTAGCTGTATTATTTATATCAAAGGTCTAAGTATTGGTTCTACTCAAATTAATGCTTCTGCATCTGGATATACAACAGCATCTGTTCCTGTTAGTGTTATTAGTGATACCGTACAAGGAACGCTATCTTTTGCTCCTAGTCAGGAGAGCGTTGTATCTGGTAGTAGTAATCATGTCACTCTAAGCTTAAAGAACAGTTCTGGTATTAGTGATATGTTAGTTTCAATTACGAATGCAACCCCGTCAGTTGCAACCGTTGAATCTTCGAGCTGTATATTGTCCAGTGGTATTAAAAACTCCTGCGAACTAATTATTAGTGGTAAAAGCACAGGTATGGACTCTATAACGGCTAATGCAAACTATCCTTCCTCTAGTGGTTCTCCTTTGGCTTATAGCGCAAATAATACAGTAACAGTTATTCCTGCTGATCAAGTTATTAATGGTACGATGGCTTTTAATACGACTTCAGTAAATATTGCAAATGGTGGCAGTCAAACAGTTACTTTAAGTTTAAGCAATAGTTCTGGTGTAGAAAGCGCTATAGTTAATTTTAATCTTACAAATCCCTCATTAGCAACTTTAAATAGAACCTCATGTACATTATCTAGTGGAACCTTGGCACAAAGAACATGCTTGATAAAAATCACAGGAGTCGGATCAGGCAGTACAACATTACAGGCTAGTTCTACATATGATAAACATAGCTACTCAATAACTCCAGTTAATCTCACAATATCTGGCGCTACGCAAACGAGTTTTAACCCCATTGTAAATAGCTTGAGTGGTACTATTTATAATAATAAAGTATATACCCCCGTCTTTAATTTTGTAAATATCTCATCTTCTTCCGTAAAACTTGGTACTGCTCTTATAAACATGCCTAAACCAATTTTATGGCAATTAGGTAGTGATGGTTGTTCAAACAAGACTATCAATGTAGGTGAATCTTGTGCCATTTCAGGATCTTTATCCATTTCAAACCCTGAGGTAGGTAATAGTCTAGGCATCACGCTCACAAATACTTCTGGAGATTCTATTTACACTTACGATATGGATGTATATGCCGTGGCTCCAGTGCCTAATTATGCTCCAATACATATTAATGCACCTTTAAATAGCTCAAAAATCTACTTGTATGCAGCTGTTGGCGGGGCTCCTGCTCAAATGAATTACCCATATGCAATACCTATTTTATATACTTTAACGAATGGTCGATATTTAGGTACAATAATACCAGAATCACAGCCAAGTACAACCCCATACACGCTTGCAGTACCTCCTACTGGCATAACTCTTTACACTCCTGTCATGAGTAATCACGGTGGTAGCGCTGGAGGACGCTTCTATATTTCCTATGATTCAGCTCTTACCGCTGCTAAAGGAAGCATGCCAGATACTGTACAAAATGTTCCATATTTATATTTTGAATACAATGTTTCTTCTCTTTCTGCCGTATATACTG
>JAUPUP010000166.1 GCA_030917485.1 Pseudomonadota bacterium | reverse complement strand
TTAATCGTAGTATTGATGAATGGTTATACATGATGAAGCATGAAGCAATACGTGATGACTTTAAGGAACAATACATCAAGTTAGCTGCTGAGCGTTTAGCTTTTTTAAAGATGACTATAGGCGAGCAAGCCGACTATATGAATTATAAATTGGAAATGGTAGATGTGCGGGAAGAATTCGAGACTCAGTTAGCCAAAGGACGTGCTGAGGGTATAGAAGAGGGTAAAGCTATAGGAATAGAGGAAGGTAAAGCTATAGGTGTAGAGGCGGGTAAGACTATAGGTATAGAGGCGGGTAAAGTCGAAGGAGCTCAAGCCAAAGCCGTTACTGTTGCTAGAAATTTAAAACAAAAAGGTATAGCTTATGCAATTATAGCTGACAGTACAGGATTAACTTTAGAAGAAGTTACAAGTTTAAACTAATTATGTCAATATATTATTAAGAATCTGCAATAGTAATTTACAATATTAAATTACTAATTTGTTCTATTTCTGTATATTCAATACATAAGCTGAGCAGTAAGGTGAAATTATAAAATAAATTTTGAGGGGTTATGTCTATGCGGTTTAAAGTTAAAATTGACGAAAACAAACAAAAACACCTTGAATCAAAGGCAGTGGGGTATGATCTAATAATTAATTCAAGATGGAATAAAGGCACCTCATTTACAGAGGAAGAACGCGATGCATTTTGCCTGCATGGCTTAATTCCGCCGCATATATTTGATTTAGCCGATGCAGTTGAAAAGAGGTATTTAACGCTATTAGCTAAACCCAATGATTTAGAAAAACATATTTATTTGCGTGCAATTCAGGAGCGTAACGAAACTCTCTTTTATGCTCTTATTGAGCATCATATTGAAGACATTATGCCATTGGTTTATACCCCAGTTGTGGGTGAGGCGTGTCAAAAATTTAGCCATATTTATCGCCAACCGAGGGGGGTGTTTGTTAGCTATCCAAACCGACACAAAATTGATGCTATGCTGTCTAGTCCATATTTTGATAATGTTGAGGTAATTGTTGTCTCTGATGGAGAACGCATTTTGGGACTAGGTGATCAGGGGGCCGGTGGAATGGGGATTCCGATTGGTAAATTATCCTTATATACTGCGTGTGCTGGAATTGCACCAGAAAAAACCTTGCCTATTCTACTAGATGCTGGTACTGATAATCAAGAATTACTTAATGATCCACAATATATAGGATGGCGTCATTCTCGAATTCGTGGGGATGAATATGATACTTTTGTTGAGATTTTTATTTCAGCAGTTAAGCGCCGGTTTCCTAATGTATTATTGCAGTGGGAAGATTTTGCTCAAGCGAATGCAGGCAAGTTGCTTAATCGCTATCGAAATGAATTATGCAGCTTCAATGACGATATACAGGGTACTGCGGCTATAACAGTTAGCGCGTTGATTGCTGCAACTAATGCAGCTAAACTTAAGCCGGAAGATTTACGCGTGGTTATAGTGGGTGCTGGTTCTGCTGGAGTGGGTATCGCTAATTTATTAACTGACTATTTAGAATATATGGGGGTTAGCAAAGGGTACACGCAAATATTTTTAGTTGATCGGCATGGTTTAATTACTGACAATACGCCGAGTCTTGATTTTCAGTTAAGGTTTATAAAATCTATCGAATCAACTCCAGCCTTATCCAACTGGGTAATTAAAGATAAAAATAACATAACTCTGCTAGAAACGGTAGCTAATGCTAAAGCTAATATATTGATTGGTGTATCAGCTCAAGGCGGGATTTTTACTCAGTCTATAATTACTCAAATGGCTTTAAATACTCTGCATCCAATTATTTTTCCATTATCTAACCCTACCAGTAAAGCTGAAGCAATACCCAAAGATATTTTATCTTGGACAGATAATAGCGCAATAATTGGTACTGGTACGGCTTTTCCTTTGATTAATCGTAACGATAAAATAATGCGTATTGACCAGGTAAATAATTGCTATATATTTCCCGGTTTAGGTTTAGGAATCTTGGCGTTAAAAGCTAGCCGAGTTACCGACCGAATGTTTTTAATTGCGGCAATCGCCTTAGCTGAAATGTCGCCAGCGCTAAATGATCCCACTGCGAATTTATTACCGCCACTTAGTGAAATTAGGGGTGTATCTAGACATGTTGCGATTAAAGTAGCTGAAGAAATATTACGTTCGAATAATACAGATTTGTACATAATTGAGGCAAATCTGGCTGAAATAATTGAAGATTATATGTGGGAGCCGGTATATATTCCATATCGTCGTGTATAGCTTATAATTTTGATGGGCGGATAAGGTGTCTGAAATTCAGGATATAATGGCGATTGAGGATAATTATGTACGCAGATTTAAATTGGGATATAATCTTCAGTCGGAACGTAAAAAATCATTAACTTTAATATTGAGTGTGATAATATCAATTTTGTTACACTTTTTGGTGATAGTTTTTATGCTGAAAGAGGTTGGCCATGACCACTATTTACCAACGTCAACCAAGGGTTATACGGTTGATATCGTTAGAACTCCAATCAATAATCAAGATGCAGATAAATTAGACGGCGTTGCAAACAAAAATAATGTAGTTAAATTTGATAATAATGCAGCTAATGCGATCAGCTCTGATAAAGAAGCTAGCGCTAAATTTGACAGAGATAAAACAAAAGCACAAGTTAATTTTAAGAATGATTCTAAAATTAAGGTTGATGCTAAAGCTAACAAAGCAGCTAAAAATAATAATCTGATGCAAAAAAATTTAAGGCAAAATCATTTGAATCAAAATCATTTGGATAATTTACACAATTCAAAAAATAAATATCGGAATAGATTGGATGAAGTTAAGTATAACCATAATTTACAGAAATCGGTGACTTCGCAAAGATCATTAATCACTCCTAGCAATAATACTACTAAAAAAACTTTGGCTGCTGCCGACTATGTTGATTCTAATAATATTTCTCAGCAAAAGGACTTGATAGTTGCTGCATCTGCTCCCATTGTAGACAAAAGTAAATTGGGAGCGGGTGATTCAGTTGATTCTTCGACTAACGGTGATGGAACTCAAAGTAGTGGTTTTGATTTTAGAGTTATTGAGTATGGACGAGAGGCAGCATATGCCATCAATCAAAATATTGTGGTGCCAGATCAATATAGGTATACTCATGTAAGTTATCGTGCTTTTATAATGTTGGATAGAAATATGCAATTTCAGGATATGCAGTTAATTAAGTCAACAGGTAATCCAGAATTTGATGATAATATTGCGCGTGCCTTGCGACAGACAGTCTATCCACCATTGCCGGATGGAGCAGATTGGAATAGGTTTCATAACATTGATTTTACTATTCATTAATTTTAAATTATGCGAATATATTTATTATTTATTTTCATAATGTATTTTATCCCGGCTATAGTTATTGCTGATAGTGATGATCTTGCTGCTCACGCTGCAACCGCTGATATTGAGGCTTCATCTGCACTTTACATTTCTGCAAATTCTTATATTCAAAATCCTTACATTAACATGCCCTCTTTAACTGGCACTAGATATACTTCAGAAAGTGTTATACAGTTGCAGAATGTTGCCCAAAAATGGTTTACTGATGGAACATGGAATGTAATTGGTGAAGCAAGTTATATAAACCAAAATGGCGCTAATAATTATGGCTATGGGGCAAATATTTTTGCACAAACTGGTTATGTTGCCGGGTTTTCATTTGGTGGTTTTTTAACAATAATGAATCCGGTATTATCGAGTAATATTAACCCGAGTAACCCAAGCTCACAAGCGCAAAGTTTGCCTATAGATCAACAAATTGGTTTGCAAGAATTATTTGTTGAGTATCAAAAAGATAATATAGTGCAGGTTGATGCTGGATATATTGGAATTAATAATAGTCCATGGTTAACTTATTATTTAAATACCTTTCTTAATTTAGTGACTTATAGGGGCAGTTCTGTAAATATTCATCCAGGTGGAGGATGGTTATTAACTGGAGTGGTTTTTGATGATACTCAGTTGTTGGGTGAGGATGGGTTTAGTCAGCAAACTCTATATAATCAGTCCGTATATAATTTTGGACCATCTACTTCAAATACGGGTAATAATGGCAGCCCGAGTACAATAGCATTAGGGGCAAATTGGTCAACGCCCTTAGATAATTTAGGTGTTAGGTTATGGGATTATCAGTTTACTGACTACGCTAATTTGGCTTATATAGATTCTACTTTAAAATTCCCAGTAACTAGTGATTTAAGTTTTAACCTTGCAGCTCAGGGAGGTATTGAAGGTGGTAATGGAAATGATGTGTTTGCTAATGCAGGATATGGCACAGTTAGTAGTAATATAATAGGAATGCAGGGCGGAATCAACTATGACATTTTTTTATTACAATTTGGATATAATAACGTGTGGGGTTCTAGTACTGCTTATGGAGGCGGTGATATAGTATCCCCGTATACGTATCAATATGCAACAGATCCGCTTTATACTACTGCGTGGATATTTGGTTTGGTTGAAAAATCCGCAGGGAGCGCTTATAAAATAACCCCAGCATTAAATTTGCTGGACAATAAATTACAGCTATCAACCAGCTATGCTTACTATGCTACTACAGCACAACCGCCATCTTCAGAATATGATTTACAGATTAATTATTTAATTCCGCAAATTAAAGGATTGACTGTGTACGGCGGTTTTGGATATTTACTGCAAAGTGTAGAGCAGGGTGGTAATTTTTATATGGGGCAGGTTATGCTGAGTTATTTATATTAAATATCTTAAAAATATACAGATACACATTAAAGAAGTATAAAAAGAAAACATAAAAATTAAAGATAGTAGTATTATGGTTATGAAAAAAATTTTAGAGGTTAAGCAATTAAAAGTATATTTTCTGCTACGTAGAAAAATATTCAAACCGGCACAGGTGGTACATGCAGTAGATGGAATTACTTTTGATGTATATGAAGGTGAAACACTGGGTATAGTTGGCGAATCTGGGTGTGGCAAAACTTCTCTAGCACGCAGCCTGGTTGGGTTAACTAAAATTACTGCTGGAAGTGTGATTTTTAGAGAGCATAAGCATCTCGAAACAGCAAGCGATTTGGAATGGAGATCCCTGCATAGAGAAATCCAGTTTATTTTTCAGGATCCTGTAGCTGCTCTAAACCCACGAATGACAATTGGTGAGATTATTTCTGAACCACTTAAAAGTTATTTTCCGCATATGGATAAAAAGGAAATAACAGTAGCAGTGTTGGATATGATGCAGTTGGTGGGTATATCTACTGCCGACATTAATCGTTACCCTTCCGAATTTTCTGGTGGACAATGCCAAAGGATAGCTATTGCACGGGCATTGATTTTGAAGCCTAAGCTGATTGTTTGTGATGAATCAGTTAGCGCCTTAGATGTATCCATAAAAGCTCAAATTATTAATTTACTTAAAGATTTGCAACGCCAGCTAAATCTAACTATTATTTTTATCTCGCATGATTTAGGCGTGATAAAACATATAAGTAACCGTGTATTAGTAATGTATTTAGGTAATATTATGGAGCTAGCAAGTCGAGACATCTTGTATTCTAAATGTCACCATCCCTATACTAAAGCTTTATTGTCTGCGGTACCCGTTGCTAACCCACTTGTAGAACGGCAAAGATCCCTACATATTTTAAAAGGTGACTTGCCATCTCCAATTAATCCTCCTGTAGGATGTGTGTTTAGCTGCCGTTGCCCATTGGTGGATGACAACTGCCGCGCAGCCAGACCGCAACCGCTTGTTACGGATGATGGCAGCTTGGTTGCTTGTTTTAAAGCCTAAATAATGGTTTATTTGGTAAGTAAATTATCTATTTTTGCAGCGCAAATAATGTCATTGATCGACAGCCCAGCAACATCATGTGTTGTAAATAGCACTTCGCAGTAATTAAATCCAAACTTGGCATCAGGATGATGGCATTCTTGTTCACATATATAAGCTAGAGCATTTATAAAAAACATGGTTTGCTTAAAATTTTTGAATTCATAGCGTTTAGTTAAAGCTGTTTTATCGATATTTATATTCCAAGTTGGTATTTGAGATATATACTCATTTAATTGTTCTGGTTTGATAGGTGTTGCTGAACTTTGGCAATGCAAATTGATTAAATTTTCCATATATATAGTCATTCGTCCTATAGCTAAAAATTATTGGCGTCAAGTCCATTCTTCATAAGATAGAGTGATTATACCTTATCTAGTTTTTTAATCATCAATAAAATAACGGCATGTGGAGCGCTAGGGAAATGTATTAAATCTATTATTTGCAGCGAGCGCATTATGTCTTTCTGTAGCTTGATTTGATGATGATGTAGTAGCATGCATTGATTTAGTTCGTTGCATAGGCTGCGCCTTTAGATCCTGGTTTGAGTTTAGCGTATTTATTTTTGTTATAAGAGTTTTTTTTCTATCTACAGTTAAAGTTTTGTATAATTCTATAATAGACAAATTAAATTGATAAGATAGATTGTTGGGTTTTTTAATTATTGAGACCCTGCTTGCAGAAGGATGTTTGTCACTGATAATATTATTTTTATGAATATTATTGCATAAATAATTGTATTCTAATTTACCAATATATGGTTGTAATTCTGGAAAATCCTCGATTAGGCCACTCATTTCTTTGACGTTATACTCAAGCAAACTAGTAGGCATATCTATCTTTTTAATGGAAGCAAAATCCTTGTTACTGTTTATATGTATCGTATTTGGATTATCAACAAAACATTTACTTTCACCAACTTGATTGGTATGGTATGTAATGCACCTAGATAATCTTGAATTTATCTCGCTTACTAAAAGTTCAATGTCTTTTTGGCCGGCGTTACTTTTCAAATGTATATAAATTTGATCCTGCTGAGTGTCATTAGAATGGTTATTTTGATTACAGCTAGTTATATGAGATAAACACATTACCACTGATCTATGAAATTTTTTATTGTGATTGTGAATATATTTATATAATAATTCGGTACATTCAGAAAGTTTTTTTTCTGGGAGGTTTTTATGCTCGAAATTCACACAAACTACTCGAATATCTCCAATTTCTTGTTTAGAATCTTCCCGGCAGGTGTAGTAATAATATAAGCGGGATGTAGTTAGTATTTTATGTGGATACATCGTATGGTGCTTGGTAGTCTCTATCCGATAGTTACTGGCAGCGCCACCAATGACATGGTCTTGGAAGTCATATTGTATGTTATTATTTCTATTATTTTCGGCTGTACTGCCCCCCGGCGTGCACACTTTGTTTGTGCGGTTAACTATCTGTCCGAATAGAGTTTTAGTTGTTAATCCAGGTGTCATTATTTGGTGCTCCTCTTTATGATATTAACATATTGGGTTGAGTCATTGTTTTTTATTACAATCCGCCCTGTATACCCGAAGTATTTGAATGTCGGACGAGCAATATTGCAATAAATTGCGACTAAATGTAAAACAAGTATATGAGGAGCAATTTATGAGATATTACAACATTACAACGTCCAGTTTTGCAAGGCGAACAGTATATGTGCCTACCAAGCTCCTGTACAATTAAAGTATCTGCTTTAATACAATATATCAAGAAACTAAACTACAAAAACACCAGAGAGTGAGGTTCTGTTGCGTGTGTAGTATATTACTATCATGCAGAAATTTAAACATCCTCTTTCGGGTGGTTTTTGTGGTAATCGTGGGGTGATTTATTTATGGCTTATTTGGAAAATCAAATGACTAATCAAGAAATATTAATAAATTATAATTTCCTCAATTGTATGATTTTTGTAAATAAGCTGTTTCTATAACCAGCCTTGAAAATGGCTGGATATTGGTTTAAATTAACGCAAATTTACCACTAAATTATGATATACTAGCCTTCTCTGCGTAGTAGTTATGTTCATGAATGGGGAATAAAGGGAATAAGTAAAGAAAGAATACTATATAATATGTTAAAACGAAAAAACAAGCAGGCAATTATTGGAATATCATTGATGGTGGTCTCGGCTATGGGAGTGTATACATATTTTAAATATAACGAATATTATCCTTCAACTGATGATGCTTATGTTGTGGCAAGACTGGTTAATGTAGCGCCCAAAACCAGTGGATATTTAACTCAATTAAATGTGGTAAATAATCAGGTAGTGCATAAGGGTGATTTATTGTTTAAACTAAATCCGGTAGATTATAATTTTACTTTGGCACAGGCGCAAAAAAATTACGATAGTTATTTGGCGCAAGTAGCAATTACGCAGCAGCAACTAGATGTACAAAAAAATTCTTTAGATAAAGATCAAGCTCAATATAATTTGGCTCAGGAAATTGTTAAGCGATATAAAGAGTTATATGCTGCTAATACTTTATCTAAGCAGGCGTATGATAATGCGCTTACTAATTTAAAATCATTACATTCCCAATTAGAAATAGATAATAAAAAAGTTGCACAGATTCAAAATGCAGTAAAACTAATGCAGGCAAAATTAGATAGCAGTAAGTCTGGTATGGATTTAGCTCAGTCTAATGTGAATTACACGGAATATTATTCTCCAGTAGATGGCTATATTTCTAATCTCAACAATATGGATATTGGAGAATATATTAATATAAGTCAGCAAATGTTTGGTATTGTAGATAATGGTGAATGGTGGATTGATGCCAATTTTAAAGAGACTCAAATTGCTAGAATCAAGCCGGGGCAGAAAGTTGATATTGAATTAGATATGTATCATCATAAGTATAGTGGTGTAGTTCAAGGCATCAGTTATGCCAGCGGTAATACATTTTCTTTATTGCCAGCCCAAAATGCTACTGGTAATTGGGTTAAAGTTACGCAGCGGTTTACGGTTAGGATTAAATTAAAAGATGATCCAAGATTTCCTCTTCGTGTCGGCGCTAGCTCAAAGGTAACAATAAATACAGTTAATACAGCTCATGCTGTTCTATGAGATTGCTATACTTATGAAATTTGCTTCTGCATTAAGGATAACTAAAGCATTTATAGTAATCAATATTACGTTATTAGTTAGTAGCTGTGGCTTACTAGGCCCTGATTACCAACAACCAGTCATCGATACTCCAAATAATTTTAGAAGTGCTGCAAGCTCAGGCATGTCTGTGGAAAGCGGAGTTAATTTATCTGATGTATCATGGTGGACTAAATTTAATGACCCAACGCTCAACCAGTTAATTGATGATGCGTTAATACATAATAATAGCATTCAATCTGCGGTAGGTAATATTGCTGTAGCGCAGGCACAGTTGAAACGTGTTCATATGGGATGGATTCCAACATTGGGTGTCGGTGGTTTGGCTGGAGTTGGGCAAACCTTTAATTTTAGTAATGGAGTGCCACCAAGCTCAGGGACTAGTTCTCTATTACCTGATGATTCATCTGCGAATTTTAATTTTTATGGTGCAGGATTAGTACCAAATTATAGCTTAAATATTTTTAAGTTAATCAAACAGGCTGATGCAGCAGAAGCTAATCTTATGGTGCAAAAATATACTAAAGATGCTGTTAGGCTAGCGGTTATTAGTCAAGTTGTGGGAAGCTATTTTACTCTTTTGGCCCTAGATGAGCAAATAAAAGAGCAGAACCAACTAATTAATGATCTAGTTGAAACCAACGAATTACAAAAAATCCAATATAAGCATGGTTATGCTGCGCTAACTGATATCCAGCAGGCTCAGGAACAGTTGGAGCAAGCAAAAATGCAATTGCCAACTCTTGAAAATAATAAAATTATTGTTGAAAATGCGCTACAGGTATTAATTGATAAGAACCCTGGCAGGATAATTAATAACAATAAGTTAGCGAATATTAAAACAGATAGCATTATCCCTATTAGTCTACCTTCAAGTGTACTTCGTAACCGGCCAGATATCATGCAGGCTGAAGGCCAGTTAAAATTAGCTAATGCTAATATCGGCGTCGCTACAGCTAGTTTTTTCCCAAATATTGATATTACTACCCCGCTTGGATTATTTAATGCTAATTATGCTAATTTGTTTGATGCTAGTGGTGACTTTTGGGAAGCACAAATTTCTGCAACCATGCCGATTTTAAATGCCGGATTATTTACACTGTTGAAAGAAAAAAAAGCAGACTATTACGTGGCTTACTACAATTATGTGCAAACAGTGAGATCAGCTTTTGCCGATGTTGATGATAAATTTGCCAGTTATAATGCAGCTAATAAAACTGCGATATCAGCAAATAGTTTGTATAGCATAACTAAATTAAATCAGAATTTAAATCAAAAAAATTATAAACTAGGATATGCGGCATATTCGGATACTATGTCAAGTAAGGTTACTTTAGATAATGCTAGTTTAAGTGTTACTCAGGTAAAATTACAACAGTTGCAGTCTTTAGTAAATTTATATCAGGCTTTAGCTGGCGGATATAATTATAAAAATACTGAACAGCTAAATAAATTTGGTGATGATAGGGATTCCTAATATGTTAGATATGATCTTATTAGATACAGAAAAACTACCGCATCAACAAGCGCTAGATTTACAGTGCATGTTGGGTAAATATGGTCGCTTGACTTGTTATGAGACAACTGGCGTAGCTCAAGTTATAGATAGGTGTATTGATAAGCAGATAATTATAGTAAATAAAAATATACTGTGTCTGGAGCATTTTTATGGACTACCCAGTTTAAAATATGTGATAGTAATTGCAACTGGATACGATAATGTTGATGTAGCTGCGGCTAAAGAATGCGGTGTTGCAGTGAGTAATGTGCCTGACTATAGCACTCTAACCGTCGCTCAACATGCTATTGCTTTGTTGTTAGAATTAACGAATCAGGTTGGTTATGTGGGACAAATAGTAAAACAGGGTAAATGGCATAGTGCAGGGCATAAGCATACAGAATTAGCCGGGTTAACTATGGGGGTTTTTGGGTTTGGCAATATTGCCAAGCAAGTAGTCAAAATTGCTCAAGCTCTAGGCATGAAGGTTTTAGTTTGCAGCAGGGATGGAAGCGATGCGGTATATTCTACTGATTTAAAGGTGCAGTTTGTTGATAAAGACGATATTTTTAGGCATAGTGATGTAATTAGTTTACACTGCCCAATTAATGAATCGACTAAAAATTTGATCAATAAAAAAAGTTTGGAGATTATGAAACCAAACTGTTTATTAATTAACACTGCTCGAGGTGGCTTAGTTAACGAGGATGATCTATATGAAGCGTTAGCAAATAAGCAAATAAAAGCAGCCGCATTAGATGTGGTAAATTGTGAGCCTATTTTACCGAGTAATCCATTATTAACTCTGAATAACTGCATATTTTCTCCGCATAATGCTTGGATTAGCAAAAATTCTTTGGAAAAATGGTTGAACATTATTGAATATAATCTAGTTGGATATATTCATAATGATTTAGTCAATTTAATTTAGCTTGTTTGAGACTGACCTAAGTTTTGTAACGCTGCTCGTGTATTTGTATGTACACGTTGGTACGCGT
This sequence comes from Pseudomonadota bacterium, assembly GCA_030917485.1. Taxonomy (GTDB): domain Bacteria; phylum Pseudomonadota; class Gammaproteobacteria; order Burkholderiales; family UBA11063; genus Aquella. The sequence continues at coordinate 313 of JAUPUP010000166.1, read as the reverse complement.
CCCCGTCGCTTTTTATTGCGATATTCCTTATCCAGAATCGAAATACTTCGAGTATCAAAAAAGCTTCAACTTTAGCTGCGCAAGTAAACCAATTATGAATAGTGTATAAATGATTAAGTATGCAGGTAAATCTTCTAAATGTTTTTCATTTTTCCCACCACTTTCAAGATTATAAATAATTTTATTATCATTCTACCAAAAAAGTCTTTTTTTGTGTTAAAAATAATGTTACATTTCGAAGATTTACCTGCATACTTAATCATTTATACACTATTCATAATTGGTTTACTTGCGCAGCTAAAGTTGAAGCTTT
>JAUPUP010000165.1 GCA_030917485.1 Pseudomonadota bacterium | reverse complement strand
GGTGGAAGATAGGGCACTAAGAATTTTTGGCGGCTCTCTTAAAAAAGGTAAATTTTGGTCTTGACAAATGGGGTCACTATAAAGAGGTATCACATTTAGCCTACTTTAAAACCATTCTATAGGATTCTATAGAAAAATGTTCATAAAAATAGAACAGCAGACTAATCAAAGGTAATTTTATCAAGGTAAAAAATAAAGCACAACTGTAAAACAGCGTATAGATATTTATCCTAAGCATTTAGGGTTATCTTTATGGTAGATATTCAAGTTTCAGTATGTTAATCTATCGGTCTAATTAACTCGAATGGACGACTATGTGGTACATAATAATACTTTTAAGAAAGGCAATAACATTATGAAAGGATCTCAGACTGAAACATCGGGTAATAACTCGCAGAGTATAGTTATCACGACCTTAGAAATTATAGCTGTACTTATAGAAAATTATTTTAAGAGTAAACTAAACCAAAGCAAGTACAGTCCAGATCAGATATGCAGATCTGCAGTCAATATTTTATTGGTGCTGTTTATACTAAGTGCGCTGCTTCTGTCGGCATGGTTTGAAGCCCAGGCAATACTTATTATTTATATGGCAGCACATGAGACATCACTTATCACCGTTCTTTTAGGCTTGCTTATAGTCAACTTATGTTTAGCAGCCACAGCTTATTTCTGCATTCTTAAACTAAAAAATAAATTAACGGCTTGTTTTTGATAACGTGCTAGAAGAAGTCCCCCACTTCAAATTTATATTTTAGGAATTAAGACCGAGCCTGAGCGAGTTTTTTGTTTTTTACAACTCAACCATCCCAACGTGTCCTATCTGCATAACTAGGCTTATAATAAATAATATCAAAAATATAAAAAATATAATTTTTGCTATACCAACCGCAGCCTTAACCACACCCGTAAATCCAAATATACCGGCAACAATAGCAATCACCAAGAACACAATAACCCAGCTTAACATTTTTATCCCCTATCTTATTAAAAATTACACTGAGGGAGAAATACAGTTTATTCCCCCCTATATTTTAACGAAAGCATAGCTTCACTAATGATATCTGAACCACACTATTTTCCAATTAGGTTAACTACACCCTTTATACTATCATCCATTTCCTTAATGTCTTCAATTACAGCATTAATTTGAGCTGGTTTACCTGGATTATTACCTAAAAGATAAATAACATTATCTGAAGTAACCACTTTAATATTATTTGCATTTACCCCTTTTTGAGCAATTAAGAGCCCTTTGGCTTTAGAAGTAAGAAGTGCATCTTTTGCAATATCTTTGCTATCTTCATTGGGTCCAACCGTTAAATAATTCCATACCTTTTTCACCCTATGAGTCTTATAGGCAGCTCTCTCAGCGTTGGACTTGTCTTTTTCAGTTGGCACTTGCCCAGCTAAAAGTATTTTAGAGTTATAACTTGCAATAGTATAACTTCTCCCCCGGGATCTGTGCAATTAAAACGTTATTCACATTATGTGCTAAACTCTGGTCATCAGCTATATTTCTAATACTGCTGGCATTGTGAGAATTTTTAGATTCTCCGCTTGCGTCTGTATATGCAAAAGATGGGTATACAGTAGCGCTAAAGAATATACCAGCTAAGATTAAATGTTTAAATATACTAGTTGTTTTCATGGCATTATCCTCATTTTAATTAACATTGTTACGTGGTCATTTTAGTAATAAATAGTTAGTCTATCGAGTTAGTCTAACGGTTGGCTGTTTCCCCCCTCATTAATAAAATTGCGCTGTTCTGGTTTAGATGTGGAATCATCGCCAATATTTAATTTTTTTTCTACCGTCGAATTTTTGCGCCTCTGAGCTAATTTATCAGGTTTAGTTAAACTATGCCACCACGTGGCTAATCTAGTAAAAATATTGCAATTATTTTGTTCTGTTTCACTCATATTAAGCTCCTCACAATTCCCAAGATATTAAAATACCAAAATATTAAAAATTGGTATATAGCATAAAGTTAAATTCAAAATTCGGGCATGTTTATTGCCGTAAGTCTAGTATACTACATATGTAATCATATGAGACAACCATAAAATTAAGTCAAACTCTTTTAACTAATATTTTTAAGGACTTAACGCCAAATTCACCGAAGTGATTTAGCACAAACTTTAACCGTACCTTCTAAATAAAAAATCCCTTGCATTAAGCCAGGGACAATATATGATAAACAACGCTAATTACCTTTAAACAACGTTTTGAATTGCTATGAGGCGACAAAGCTTTCTCTGAGGGAAGTTACTTCCTCACTATGAACAATATCAGCCTCATCATCGCTCACCTCAATAGAACCTAACTTGCTGAAAAGCCCTATAGGAAAAAAAGTATGAAAATTTAATCCTATAGCCTTCTCTATTAACTGATTTTTGTTTCTGACGTGAAATATAAATTTTAGCTGCTCTAAATAATCATTAACTCTGATTGGAGTAATTTGGTGACCGAATCCGCTCAGTAACAGAGCTATTTCGGAATAAGAATAATTATTAAGCGCCAAAAATAAAACCATATGCTGAATATTAGTTAATGGATATTCATCTAACGGATTTTTTTTATTATTTTTATGACTAATTAACAAGCCCCTGGATCCATGCATCTTAAATAAAGTCTTAATTACATGGGGCAAAATCAACTTGTTTATTTGTCCACGTAGACCCACAAAGTTATTCGTATCAGGATTGATTAAAGGACTTTTATACATAACAGAAATGTTATTTCTACCTCGACAAACCAGAACTTCCAGGTAAACCCTTCGTTCCTGAGTACGCTTAATAGTGCTATCCTGCCGCAGCATTTGCTCAAGCAGAGCGCTATCATTTCCAATTCCAAGCACTTCCGCAACATCCACTAAAGTTTTACCCAACATATACTCTGCAGAATCAACCCCAATATACTCTACCATTTTATCAGTTATCGCTTGATACCTAAAATCTGCATCTTTTAAAAAAGCACATTCGTCTGTATTTGTACCAAAAACCGTTTCAAACGATTTTTTGTAATGTGCGAAATATTCTCTATCACCCATAATTTTCTCCATGTCACTGACCTTGCTTGAGTCAAATATATATCTTGTTAAAAGTTTTAATGCACCTCTCTAAAAAATGTGGTGCAGTAAACGCACTTAAAAATATTAAGAAAACTTTCGCTTAAAGATTTCCTAGCTTAATATTTTAGTTTAAATTTGCAATAATAGCAACCTAAATTTTTAGCTTGCTGTACATAAGATCATTAAATAATACAGTTGCATAAATTATTGCGTTTAGTTTTACAAGGTATAACATAGATTTATGTTAGAGCGTGTGGGATAAAAACTTATGTAAGATAGCGTCTTATTAGATTTTTATTGATTACAGCACTTATGTGTTGCTTATACATTACTAATATGTTGAAGCAACATATTAGTAAGATTTTATTGTTCTATTCTTGCATTAATATGGCTATGTTTTGTTCAATTTTATCGTTTTCAAGGCTTTTATGTACAAAAATATAACAGAAAAATAGGCCAATAGCTGCAACGAATATATTATCTATCGGAAAAGATATGAATTGTTTACTACGTAAAAATGAGATACCACAAATACAACACAAGTAAACTAATAAGTACCAATTTGTAACCACAATGGTTTTTAAACTGTCATCTGTTGCGCCAAAAAAATAATATCCAGCAATCACAATGAAAAGCGTAATTAATAAATACTCCAGATTAGATAACCCTGACCAATAAATAAGCCAACTACAGCATATAAAACCCAACACTCCTATTAGTTTAGGGTAGATTAAGTTAAAATTTCGTAGCAAAAGCGGCTGTTTTTTACGCAATACTAAGACACTGATTGGACCAGCTAAATAGGCAAACACCACTACTGAAGATAGAAAATTAACCAATGCCTTCCACGTTGGAAATGGAAATAAAAATATGATACCAATCACAGCATTAACCCACAGCGCTACTACTGGAGCATTATTATTATTTAGTTTTGTTAACATACTCTTAGCAAATAACTCTTTGCCAATACTATATAAAATTCTTGAAGTAACTGCAGTGTAAACATTAGTTGTACCAAGTGGGGCTATTACAGCATCAATAAATAAAATGGTAAATAACCAATTTAATCCCAATAAAGATAATAAACCAAGAAGTGGAGCGGTTGCATTTATCAATAGCCCCCCATTACCATTTAAACAAGCTAAATAACTAACTGATAACGCCAGATATAAAATCAAACCTACCAGAATTGGAATAAATAGAGAGTATGGTAAAGCTTTAGCTGGGTTTTTTACTTGATTAGATAAAATTAATCCATTTTGAAAGCCGGAAAAAGCAAAAGCTAAACCACTACTAGTAACAGCTAATAAAACACTCTCTCCTGTATAATGTACAAGATTATGTTTGCCACTAAAATAGCTCCAATGACCAAAGCTGGATATTATAATTAAGGCGACTATAATAGGGATAAGTATTTTCCATAAGCTGACCATGCTGTTAGCTTTAGCAACTCGAGTAATCATAAAGGTATTAAACCATGTAATTAATAATATTATAAATGCTGCGGTTATGATACCGAGCCAGGACAATTCTATCTGATTATTAACTTTTATAATTAAACTTGGCAACCAGAATCCCAAATATTGAATAACCGATTGTGCCTCTAATGGCAAATAAACTACATAGCTTAGCCAACCCAAAATCAGAAAAATACTTGCCATACTTTTATCATGAGTAATACCAATAAACCGATAAATTCCGCCAACAACCGGCATCATACTGCATACTTCAGCAAAAGACAATCCGATTATAAGAGTTATTATTGCAGTAATGCCCCATGAATATAAAACTCCAATACCTGCAGTCTGATATCCATAAAATGGAGAAAACAACCAACCGCAGCCAAGCATACCACCAGTTGATAATAAGGCTAATTGAAGTCCTGAAAGCTTTTTATTCATTTACCAAACACCCACATATACATGAAATATAAAACATATTAAAATACAAACAGATAATCTAACATTAAATCTACTCAATCATAACACAATCAATATATACTCTTTGTCTTTCAATCCTGGACTGTGTTATATCTTATAAAACGCTCCTCGTGTACTTGTATAAATAATGATAATTCACTGTCCAACCAAGCTTGAGCTGAACTGTCCAACAAATTTGATACTTTGAGTTTAATTAATTGATAATATTCGCAAATTTGAGCAATTTCTTCACTAGTCAGCATACTAACATCAATCAGTTCACTGCAATATGGAACTAAGGATAAAGTTTCGAATTTATAAAATGGTCCATACTCTGATGCTTGTGCTGCTTTACTTTCATCAATGACAACTAGACATAAATTTTCGATTCTAATACCATACTGTCCGCTAAGATAAACTCCAGGTTCATTACTAACTATCATCCCACCTTTTAAGGGTACACCGCTATTCATTTGCGATATCTTTTGCGGACCCTCATGGACACATAAGCAGCTCCCTACCCCATGTCCAGTACCGTGACGATAGTCTAGGTAATCACTCCACAACGGAGCACGAGCCAAGATATCCAGATGCTCACCGCATGTACTACGATTGAAGATGGCCCGACCTAAAGCCAGATGACCTTTTAGCACTAAGGTATAATGACGCTTTTGCTGTTTTGAAGCAGTACCTAAATGAATAGTACGGGTAATATCAGTAGTACCTTCTAAATATTGGCCACCTGAATCAAGCAAATACATATTAGAATCATCAATTATTTTATTAGTTTCTTGAGTGGCGCTATAGTGAATGACTGCACTATTAGCCGCAAATCCACTTATGGTAGCAAAACTAGACCCTAGAAAATTTCTATTTTTTTCACGGAATTGAGCCAGCTTATCTATACACGTTAGTTCATCTATCCCAGATTGCCAATTTGTATGCAACCAAGATAAAAACGAGATTAACGCCACTGCATCCTTAACATGTGCAATTCTTGCTCCCTCAGATTCAATTACATTTTTACATGCTTTTTGATGCACTATTGGTGAAGACGCAAGCTTAATCTGATTTTTACTATTGATTTTGTTTAATATCCAATATGAAGCTATTTTATCGTCTAACCAAATCACTCCTGATAGTGATTCCAAGACACTGCCAAAATCTTCATATTGATGCAACTTAACTGGCTGCAAATAGTTATTCACCTGATCGCTGATAGAACTTAAATTAACAAATAAGCGTGCGGTGTCAGTTCCGATAATAGCATAACTTATAATTAATGGATTATAGTCGATATCAAATCCACGAAGATTGAATAGCCACGCAATCTCATCCAAAGCATTCAACACTATATAATCCGCATTATGCTCGCGTAACTCTTGCTGCAGCCAGGATATTTTTGTTGCAGATGATACTCCACTATATTGTTCACTCAAAATAAATGCTTGAGAACAAGGTAGAGAAATATTTTCATTATTTGCTACACGACATTGGTCAATCAAATTTACCTCAATTAATTTTAATTGGCCACCATTATCATTTAATATTTGCTGTAAGCGTTTTGCTCTATTAATGCCGATTAAGCGAGGATCAATTCCAAGCGTTTTGTTTAGTGCATGTTGTTGTAGCCATGCCTCAGTTTCTGGATAAAAGCTGTTTTGTCGCAGCAAAGTATACTCTTGCGCATCTAATTGTTGTTCTGCTTGTAAAAAATATCTACCATCAGTTGACAAATAGGCATGGTTCTGGGCAACCAGTACTTCGCCTGCAGATCCGGTAAAATCACTAATCCACGCTCTACGCTTCCAGCACTCCGGAAGATATTCATTACAATGCGGATCGGTGCTAGGTACTATATATAAGTCAATTTGATGATCGCTCATCAGGGTGCGCAGCTGGGATAATTTTTCTTTGATTGCAGTCATTTAATAACCATTCGCTTTCTATAATAGTATCGAAAATAGCGTGTTTTATATGTTAATCAACGATATTATATATTATCTAATATTTTCATGAACAATATCATTATATTTTATTGATATTTATGGTATAATAACCACTTCAATATTAATGTTAATTGGTGATGTAGATGGTATCATTACAAGCATATGAAAAAAATTTGGAAAACAATACCCTAAATAAAGGTAATTCCGAAATAGAAAAATCTAATTTAAAAACTAGTTGTAAGATAAAAAAAGAAAAGTTATGCAATCAGTTGAGAACTGAAGAATTAAAAGCATTGCTAGCTGAAGAGAAAATAGCCCGCACCACAATTTCTTTTTATCAATATTTTTCTATTGAAAATCCGCAAGAATTACGTAATACCATGTATAAAAAATTCAATGAATTAAAAGTATTTGGGCGTATTTACTTAGCTCATGAAGGAATTAATGCACAAATCAGCGTTCCGAATGATAACTTTAATGAATTCAAAGCCTGTTTATACCAGATTCCTGAATTAAATAATTTGCGCTTAAATATAGCCGTGGACGATGATGGTAAATCATTTTGGGTTTTAAAAATTAAGGTACGAAACAAAATTGTTGCAGATGGGATTGCTGATCCACAGTTTAATATGCAAAATCGTGGTAAATATGTTACAGCGGAAGAGTTTAATCACTTAACTGATAACTCTGATGATGTTGTAGTTGTTGATATGCGTAATCATTATGAATACGAAGTTGGACATTTTGAAAATGCACTTGAAATACCCAGCGATACTTTTAGACAGCAGCTTCCTATGGCGGTAGAAATGCTGCAAGATAAAAAAGATAAAAATATTATTATGTACTGTACAGGTGGTATCCGATGTGAAAAAGCCAGCGCTTGGATGCTGCACAATGGGTTTAAGCATGTATTTCACCTAGAAGGTGGCATTATTAATTATGTTAATATTGTTAAGCAAAAAGGTTTAGTCAATAAATTCAAGGGTAAGAATTTTGTGTTTGATGATAGATTAGGCGAACGGATTGGCGAAGAAATAATTTCTACCTGCCATCAATGTGGCAAACCGTGTGATAATCATACTAACTGTGTTAATGACGGTTGTCATTTGTTGTTTATCCAGTGTGACGAATGTGCGCAAAAATGGGAAGGATGCTGTAGCAATGCTTGTCAAGAAGTCATTCATTTACCGGTTGATGAGCAAAAAAATTTACGTAAAGGTCTACATAACGAAGCCCGCATTTTTAATAAATCAAAAATGCTTAATTTTGCCCCCATTATTTAAAGTTCCAGCATCATTAGCGGAGGAACACCTGTGGTAGGAATTCACTATAAAGGAAGCGATTCACTATAGTAATCTTATACCTACAAACTTTATTTAGTACATCACTGATTTCTCTTAAGTTTAGAGAGGGTGAGGTTATCCCCCAAAATAATTCCTCGCAAATTTTAGATTTTTCAATTTGTGGATGTGTAGAAACTTCAGTATATGTAAAAGATGCTATTATATCTGGAAGCGTAGGACGGTACTTACACGCGGTTTTTAGCAAATGATATGCGTAAGATTTTAAGGCATTTGGTGAGCTATTTTGGTTATTAGAAGTACCTAAAAATCTCTCAGAGCCAAGTTCTGCGAACATATAACTCAATAAAATAAATATTCCACCTTTGCTATCAGCGTCTGCATTTGTCATATCATAAATTTCTAGTATATTGTTAATATGCTCATCTGAAAGTTTAAGATTAAAATCAGGCAGGTCTATAGGTAGTTTTTCTGTGGTTAAATCATCTACATATGCTTTCTTAAAAAAATTAGTTAGAGCATACCGATCAGATTCTGATAAGTTAATTGGTGCAGGAACTTTGGCATACGCAGCTTTTTGAAACATTTCATAATAGTAATGTTCACTCACAGTATTATCTTGATTAACCTTATCACTTAATAAGAGTAATCTTAAGATTAGGTTAACACCTTCTTCATGTTTATCGCGAATAAAACTACGAAGAAGTAATGGAAAAGATTGTAGGTATTGCTCTAAGTATTCTGGAGTATACGATTCACCATTAGGATTGAGGTAAATCATGGTTTGCCAACTAATAACATGCTTCTGGTTTTCTACCTCTTCATAATAATATATATATTTTCTAATGTGGCTCATAGAAACCGCAATATACTTGTCTGGTTGGTCTTCTTTGTTTATATGCTTAAAAATGAAATAATTATCTGTAGTATTATATTTTTCATCATCAAGCAATGTGTTTAGTTTGAGTATAACAGATGCGGGTATATGGTTATTTATGTAATATTGGTATAAATCTTTGGCCATTGCCTGCATGTCACTCGGGCTATTGTTTTTAATCACGTGGCAAATAAGATAGATAAATAGATTATTATGGTTATTTATCCATGAGTCTTTTTCTTTTGTAGTTGACTTGTCCATGATGGTTAATATAAAATACAATAAGTTAATATGACTTTCAGTATAATATACTAATCCATCACCCATTTCGAAAAATATATTAAGGATCAAGTTAATAAGCTTATTTTGCGAATTTTTTGCCAACTCATTTAATACACGGTGATAATCACTGTAGTAAGGACAAGAATTGCCGAAAATCTTGTTTATTATCATTATAGAATTATTATGAGATATTGGTAGTGTACCTATTATATTTTCTAAGTAATTCACAAATGTTGAGATTAGATAATACCGAATATTTTCATTATTATTGGTATAATTGTCATTGATAATACTAAATATATTACCTATTGCAAACGTATGGTAATTATTTTCGACATTGCCATTATTTTTAAAATAAAAATCGAAGTCGAGGTCAATACGAGTATGTATATTAGTTATTATATCTATTAGCGAAGTATCTCGCAAAGAAACTTTTCTTAACTGTGCACTGGAGAAATTAGTACAATCTAATGCGCAAAATATCATATGGACTTGAGAAAATTCGGCTTGAGAAAAATTGGCATTGTCAAAATTAACCCCGTTTAATAGAATGTTGCTAAATTTTGCCCCAGTAAGGTTTGCTCTACAAAAATTAGCTCTGGTTAACATAAAATACTTATCTTCGGTTAATCCAAGGTTGCTTAGGTCTAGATTAGATAAATCTTGATCGGATAAATTAATTTCTTCTAATCCTTCTAAGTTTAAATCAGCTTTATCTGATGGAGAAGCAATTTTCATTGAATTTACTTTTGCTTTTGCAACTTTTATTAGATTATCACGGTCTAGTTTAGCTCCATTTAACTGAACCATGTGCAGTTTTTCTGCCATATTGGGAAGTATAGTGCCACGTAAATTGGTACGCTCCAGGTTAGCATAGGCTAAATTAGTATTACTAAAGTCAACGTTTGTTAAATCTAAGCCAGATAAATCAACTTTAGATAAATCAACTTTGCTTACATTTAATTTAGTTTCAATGGCCAGCATTAAGGTTCGTCTATCCAGCTTAGCACCTTTTTGGCAGAGTTTTTGTAGGGCATTTCTAGTTAATCTTGGATGATATAATCCGGTAGTAGTCGTCAGATTATCTTGCTTAGTACGGTTTGCCTGGTACGGTTGTTGCTCAGTTAATTGTTGGTTAATATTAATACTGACATCAAAATATCTAAGTTGTTCTTGGGGCGAAGTATTCACATTATTATTAGTTCTAGCATGTAATTGCAGCTCATCCAATTTGCGTTTCTTTTGAACCGGTTCCATTTAAATTAATGTCCTTATAAAACACTATAAGTTCGAATTATAGTAATTCGGATTATAGTAAACTTAGCCATAAACATTTATCCCTTTTTGGTTGTGTGCAAAATCAGATATTGATTTAGCAAACCGGACATACCGTGTATTTCTTTTAATTTTTTTTCTATTTCACAGATTAAGTTAAGGTAATTTTAACAATGTCATTAACCATTGGTGGATCATTTACAAGCTCATCTTGTGCCATCTCGTATAATAACAATCCTTTTTTATGGTACTCAAGACTGTGCTCAAGTAAACTATTTTTTAGTGTATAAATCTTATTTTTATTGACAGAAATATCATAATATGCTGTGTTAGGAATGGCAGATCGGATGCCTTCAAATTTATCGCTAACCTTAATATATAGTTATTAGAGAATGGCATAGTAGCAAATACTGCACAGCATGCTATATATGAGTTAGTAAATATTTCAGGTATTTCATGGAATGATTGAATATCGGTATCTGCCCCAGCATTTAACATATGATTTGTTGAATATAAACTCCAAGTGCTGAACAAGAGTTAGAGGCAGCTTGTCATTGCTCAAAGTATTACACGTATTTTTTATTTAGCTATTACACCATAAGAACTACGTAATCAATAGACATTATTATTGATAAGGTCATAATAATAATAATTGAAAACAAAAATACCTTACGTGCCCATTTTTTATTATCTTTAGTCCAAAAACCTTTAATAACTAGCAATATCCAATATATTCCAAGTGTACTGGCAATCAATAAATATATGAAACCAGTATAACTAAATACGGTCAGCATCATAGTAGCTACAACAAACAATATTACATACACTAGCATATGAATTTTTGCAGTATAAATACCTTTTTTAACCGGCAGTACTGGAATTCCGGCTGCTATATAATCCTTCAATCTATAAATAGCTATTGCATAAGAGTGCGGTATTTGCCAAAATCCTAAAATTAAAAATAAAATTAACGCTCCACTATCTAAGCAATTTGCAACTGAGCAATACCCTGCAACTGGCGGAATTGAGCCTGAGATACTACCGATAATTGTTCCATATACCGAATTGCGTTTTAACCATAAACTATATACAACCACATAAACCAGCAAGCCAAACAGAGACACTCCAACAGTTAATCTATTAGTTCCAATCCATAATATTCCAGTTCCCATAAGCCCAAGAATAATAGCAAAGATAATAGCATTTTTACCAGAAATAACTCCACGTACTAAAGGACGGTTTTTAGTTCTCTCCATAAGTCGATCAATATCTCGATCAATAAAATTATTGAAAACGCAACCCGAAGCCACAATTAAGGATAAGCCCAAAAGTACTGAGATAAAAATTGTAAAGTGAATATTTCCCCTAGCCGCAAGAAAAAAACCACCGCACACGGTAACAAGATTCCCAAAGATAATTCCAGGTTTGGTCAAAGAATAATAATCTTTAATCAAGAGAGCAATCCTTTATGTTTTGTGTATATAAAATAAGGAGCGAAATAAATTCGCCCCTAAATCAACCCAATAAAATATCTATGACTTATTCCTGATAAGCATGTTCCATCATATTGTAGTTAAGATTCCACATAATCCACAGCGAACCGATTACTAAAATAACTATGATTAAAACTGTAAAAGCAAAAGTCATAGAATTCCATCGCTGTGCCGGAGATGTACTTAAATGTAAGAAGAATATTAGTTGCACCAACAATTGAATAATTCCCAGTACCACTACCGCAATCACTAGCATATCTCCCACTAATAAGTGATGAACTACCAGCGAATAAGGTATAATAGTCAATAATATAGAGAGAATAAATCCAATTATATATGATTTTAAAGTTCCGTGCCCTGCTCCATGAATAGCAGCATGGTCTACTGGATGTATATGATCTGCATGCTTATCCATCTACATTACCCCCATCAAATACACTATGGTAAATACAAAAATCCATACAATATCTAAAAAATGCCAAAACAAGCTCAAACAAGTTAATTTGCGAGTAGTAACCGCAGTTAATCCATGCTTAAGAATTTGCAAAGTTAATAAAATCATCCAAATTAATCCGCAAGTCACATGCAGACCATGAGTACCAACTAGTGTAAAAAACGAAGATAAAAATGCACTGCGACTTGGTCCATTACCTTCACTAATTAAATGGTGAAATTCATTTACTTCCATACAAATAAAAGACAGACCTAATGCAAATGTAATCGACATCCATATCAAAACTTGACTTCTTGATCCTTTATGTGCTCCCAGCATAGCTAAACCATAGGTAAAACTACTCGTTAATAGAATAAACGTTTCAGTCAACACATACGGCATATTAGTAAATAATTGATGGGTAGAAGGTCCACCATAAGTATTATTATGTAATACCGCATATGTTGCAAAGATCATTGAGAACAATATACAATCACTTAATATATATACCCAAAACCCAAAAACCACCTTAGAGTTTGTTTCTGCATCATGATCATGATGATGTACATGATTATTGTGGACACCATTCGCCACTGTTGTACCAGCATCACCTGCATTACTGTTTGGATTATTATTAAAACCATCCATAGCTAATTCTTGTGTCGACATTATACTCGATTCCTATTAGATATTTCATTTTCAATTTGTTCAACCTCGGCAGCAGTAACATAATAATCAATGTCATAGTCAAATGACCGATACAATACGCCAGCAAACATACCTATAGCAGATATGGCTGCCAACCACCAAATATACCAAATCATCCCAAAGCTAAATAAGAATGCTAAAAAGCCAATAATAAAACCCACTCCAGTATTCTTCGGCATATGTATATCTTCATATGGGCGCGTATCTTTATACTCAGGATGTTTCAATTTATACTGCTTATTATCCCAGTGCGGTTCAACACTATTCACATGTGGAACATGAGCAAAATTATAAAACGGTGGTGGTGAAGCAGTGTCCCATTCCAAAGTGCGTCCATTCCATGGATCACCAGTCAAATCTAGATTTTTCTTGCGCTGAAAAATAGATAGTGGAACTTGAACTAACTGCAGATTAATTCCCATGAAAATAATCAATGCCCCAACCAAAGCAATCACAAAATAAGGATGCCAACCCGTTTCCCATGAATAATGGCTAAGTCTGCGGGTAGCGCCCATAAACCCAAGAATATATAATGGCATAAACGCTAAATAAAATCCAATCAGCCAACACCAAAAAATTACCTTACCGATTGCTTCATTAAGCTTAAAGCCAAAAGCTTTAGGAAACCAATAAACCATACCAGCAGTATAACCAAAAAATACACCACCAATTATCACATTATGAAAATGCGCAATTAAAAATAAACTATTATGCAATAAGAAATCAGCGCCAGGTACAGCAAGCAATACCCCAGTCATACCACCGATACTAAATGTTACCAGAAAACCTAAGGTCCAGTACATTGGCACAGTAAATACAATTCTTCCTCTATACATAGTAAACAACCAGTTAAAAATCTTAACCCCGGTTGGAATAGAAATAATCATAGTAGCTATACCAAAAAACGAATTTACATTCGCCCCGGCTCCCATAGTAAAGAAGTGATGCAGCCATACAATAAATGACAGAATAGTAATTGCAAAAGTTGCCCAGACCATAGTCATATAGCCAAATAATCTTTTATGTGAAAATGTAGATACTACTTCAGAAAATATACCAAAAGCAGGTAATACCAAAATGTAAACCTCAGGATGTCCCCAAATCCAGATCATATTTACATACATCATTGGGTTACCGCCAAAATCATTGGTAAAAAAATGAAAATCTAAATAACGATCAAGAGCAAGCATACCTAAAGTGACAGTTAATACAGGAAAGGCAATAATGATTAAAATATTAGCACACAACGCTGTCCACACAAACACCGGCATTTTAAACAAAGTCATACCTGGACAACGCATTTTTATAATAGTTACAAAAAAATTAATTCCGGTTAATAAAGTACCTATCCCCGATATTTGTAACGCCCATATATAATAATCCACACCGACGCCAGGACTATACTGCTTCTCTGATAACGGTGGATATGCCAACCAACCTGTCTGGCCAAACTCACCTACAATTAGGCATAACATAACCAGCACTACACCAACCACAAATAGCCAAAAACTCAAAGAATTTAAAAACGGAAAAGCCACATCACGTGCGCCAATTTGCAGCGGAACCACTATATTCATTAAACCTACAATAAACGGCATTGCCATAAAGAATATCATAATAACGCCGTGAGCAGTAAATATCTGGTCATAATGGTGCGGAGGTAAAAACCCATGGTTTGCACCAACCGACATTACTTGCTGTGAACGCATCAATAATGCATCAGAAAACCCACGAACCAACATAACGATCGCAACCAGTATATACATCACCCCAATTTTTTTATGATCAACTGAAGTCAACCACTCAGTCCATAACCACTTCCAGCGTTTCAGGTAGGTTATTAATAAGACCAAGGCAATAAACCCGCCAACCATTCCACCACCAGCAAGCATTGCCGGTAGTTCATTAAACGGTATAGCATCAATACCTAGTTTGCCCAACAATATATTATTCCCCATTTTTGTTTCCTTTATACTCTTTGTATTTCAAGTTTATACATTATCATATTTTATATATAAACGCTCCATATACTTATTGTACATGGTGGGACGCATCCCCGTTGCATTTTGCTGCAATATTCCTCGTTCAGAAGTTTTTTACATTTTCATCATCATATGTTCATTATGTTGACTAGTTAGATCATCATGACCTGGCATCATAAACTTCATAATTATATTATCAAATAAATCTTTTTGGACTGAAGAGTATTCAGCAACAGGATTATCTTCACTAGGCATAGATAATTCTTTATATTCTTGTGCACTTAAAGTTTGCTTAGATTGCCTTACCTTCTCAACCCATTGATCAAAATCACTCTTTGATACAGCCCTTGCTACAAACTCCATACCAGAGAATCCCCTACCGCTATAACTCACTGACCTACCAAAATAATCACCAGACTCCTTAGCAATTAAATGTAGCTTAGTTTGCATTCCCGCCATAGCGTAAATCTGTCCGCCTAACTGTGGAATTTGAAACGCATTCATAGGAGCGTCAGCAGTAACTCTAAAACTAACCGGAGTATTTACTGGAAATTCAACAAAATTTACCAATGCTATATTTTGCTTAGGATAAATAAACAACCATTTCCAATCTAGTGCAACAACTTGTATAGTTATCGGCTCAACACCATTTACTTCTACTGGTTTATATGGATCTAATTCGTGAGTAGTGCGCCAGGTAATTGTTGCTAAAACTAAAATAATCACAATCGGGATAAACCAAACTGCAGCTTCAATAGCATTACTATGATGAAAATTTGGGGCATAATCTGCTTTTTTGTTACCGGCACGAAACTTCCAAGCAAAAACAAAAGTCATAATAATCACTGGAATTACTACAATTAACATTAAGAGTATAGCATCTCTAACTAAATGTATTTCCTGCTCACCAATTGGTCCTTAGGACCA
>JAUPUP010000164.1 GCA_030917485.1 Pseudomonadota bacterium | reverse complement strand
TGTCAATTTTTGCTTCTAATCTATTCTCTGTATGTTTGATTTCGGCTGCTAAGTTAGTTTCCGATTTATCAAGTTTTGCTTCTAGAGTGTCAATTTTTGCTTCTAATCTATTCTCTGTATGTTTGATTTCGGCTGCTAAGTTGGTTTCCGATTTATCAATTTTTGCTTCTAGAGTGTCAATTTTTGCTTCTAATCTATTCTCTGTATGTTTGATTTCGGTTGCTAATTTATTTTCTGTATATTTAATTTCGGCTCCTAGATTGGCTTCCGATTTGTCAAGCTTTGCTTCTAGAGTATCAATTTTTGAATCTAGCTTGTCAATTTTTGCTTCTAAGTTAGTTTCCGATTTGTCAAGCTTTGCCTCTAACTTATTCTCTGACTGTTCGATTTTTGTTTCTAATGTATCAAATTTTGAAATTAATTCATCTTTGGTTTTGTCAACTTTGTTTCTCAAGTACTCAATTTTGTTGTCTAGTTGTGCAATGTCTTCTCTAGTTGCCGCATGCATGAGCATATCCAGCAGCTTATCATGTGTTAGTTCAAATTTTATCCCGGAATTGTTATTTGTACTGCTTTCCATTTTTAACCACCTTTTTAAAAACCATGTTTTATCTTGCAGGTAGATATTTTATCCAAAAATTATTTTATAATTTTGTGCAATTTGCACATTTGTTTAATAGGACGTGTACCTAAAGTATAACATCTACTATAAAATTATCTAAAAGGTATAAAAAATAATTAAATTATTGTTAAATAGAATAACTAGTTGCCTCAAATTTAATTGTTTTTCTCCACTTTTATCTTAATTTTTCGTAACGATGCATACTTTAGATACACGTCCTAAGTGTGATGGTTATTTATGTTGTGAATTAAAAATGGAGGCGAATATTACTATAAACCTCCATTTATTAAGCTGTAATTTGCGATTTTTAAAATGCTTTAAGCTAAACTATTTTTAGCAATCTCAACAAAGCTGGCAAACGCAACTTTATCATGCACTGCTAAGCTAGCCAACACTTTTCTATCCACACAAACATTAGCTTTAGCCAATCCATTAACAAATCTGCTATACGGCATCCCTAATTCACGGCATGCAGCATTGATTCGTACAATCCATAAATTTCTAAATTGGCGTTTTTTTTGCCTTCTATCACGATAAGCATATTGACCGGCTTTCATTACCGCTTCTTTAGCTACCCGATAGACATTACCACGTCGCCCGCGATAACCTTTAGCTAATTCTAATACTTTTTTATGTCTTCTTTTGGCAATTACGCCACGTTTTACTCTTGTCATGGTTTTTATTCCTCCCTTGTTATGCGTATGGCATCATAGATTTAACACTTGGCACATCGCTCGGGTTCACCATTACCGTACCACGTAATTGTCTCTTGTTTTTAGTTGTTTTTTTTGTCAGAATGTGACGCTTAAACGCCTGAGAGCGCTTAATTCCGCCGCCACCCAACATCTTAAAACGCTTTTTGGCGCCTGATTTAGTTTTCATTTTAGGCATATTAACACCTTTGTCTCTTAATTTATTATTTTTATAAAAATAGTCGGTGGTTTGTTATTGTTGTCTAAATATTTGATATTATTAATTATTTAGTGTGAATAATTACAACAAACACTTCTAAATTAAAACCGCGCTATTCACCAAAGAGAGAAGCTTACGATGTTTTACTACCGCCAGCAACCCAACGAGGCAGTGATTATAGCATATATTGCGGTAGAAATCACCTGCTTATTTTTTGAGAAATAGAAAAGTATTAGCTGAATCGGTAGTTTATGTTAAAATCCCACCTGCTAAATTTGTGGTAAATATAACAAATATTTAATACAATGCTTTAAAAGTGCATATACTCTTCGTCTTTGGTTTACTTGCGAAGCTAAAGCTGGACTTTGTCATATTTTATAAATTGCTCCTCATGTACTAATTTGTACATGGTGGGACTCGTCGAGACGCGTCCCCGTCGCAATTTATTGCAATATTCCTAGTCCAATATTCAAATACTTTGAGTATATATTTATTCACGAATATTAATAATTTATAAATTAAAATACGAAAGCATATATGTCTGAAACACAAAGTTATACAGTTGTATTAGAGCAGTTGCCCCTAATTTTAGTTAAATCAGTTCAAGAGGTGTCTGTGGCAGCCAGCTTGCATGAATTAGAACAGTTGAAAGCCAAATACATTGGTAAGTCTGGTGAGATATCTTTGATAATGCAGCAATTACGCATTGTTCCAGTAGATCAAAAAAAGGAGTTTGGCGCTGCTGTAAATAAAACTAAAGCTCAGTTTGAAGAAGCGTGGATAGATAAAAAAGACCAGTTGCTAGAGCAAGAACTGAGCGTTAAACTTGCTGCGGAAAATATTGATGTAACCCTAGCTGGGCGCGGTAATCCATCTGGCAGTTTGCATCCGATATCATTATCATTACAACGTATGCTGAATATTTTTAAACAGCTTGGTTTTGATGTTGCCGATGGTCCAGAAATTGAAACTGATTATTATAATTTTTTAGCGCTTAATTTTCCACATAATCATCCATCACGCGCCATGCAAGATACTTTTTACACTCAAAATCGTAATATACTACGTACGCATACTTCACCGTTACAAATTCGCTTTGCTGAAACTAATCAACCGCCACTTAAAGTTATAGCGCCCGGACGGGTATATCGGATTGATATGGATGCAACGCATAGTCCCATGTTTCATCAATTAGAAGGGTTATGGGTGGATAAAAACATCAGCTTGGCTAATCTTAAGGGGGTTTTGATCGAGTTTTTGCGGAGATTTTTTGATAATAGCAGTCTTCAGGTTAGATTTAGAGCGTCATTTTTCCCCTTTACTGAACCATCTGCTGAAATTGATATTATGAGTGAAGAGGGTAAATGGTTGGAGGTGGCCGGTTGTGGCATGGTGCATCCTAATGTATTGTCTAATATGAAAATTAATCCAGAAATATATAGCGGTTTTGCTTTTGGCTTAGGCATTGATCGGTTTACCATGTTACGCTATGGTATCAATGATTTACGTCTGATGTTTGAGAATGATATGGATTTCTTAACTCAGTTCACAGGAGTCAAATAATGCAGTTTGAAGGGATTAAATAATGAAATTACCGCTTAGTTGGATAGAAAGTTATTTTGAGCAGCAGCCAGATTGGAATATGGTCTGGTCAAAATTGACCATGGCTGGCATTGAAGTCGAAAATGTTTGTCCTGTTGCTCCGCAGTTTTCAGGGATTGTGGTGGCTCAAGTAGTGGAGTGTGTCCGACATCCAGATGCCGATAAACTAAGCCTGTGTAAGGTTAATGCTGGTGTGAGCAATCAATTACTTCAAATAGTTTGCGGGGCGCCTAATGTTCAGGTTGGCGTTAAAGTTCCTTGTGCCAAGGTTGGCGCTGTTTTGCCAGACGGATTGCACATTAGCGAGCGCAAAATGCGCGGGATTATTTCATATGGTATGCTATGTAGTGGTAGTGAAATTGCCTGTCCAGATGGAGTTGATGGGTTATTGATATTGCCTGATGATGCTCCAGTTGGTGTTGATATTCGTGATTATTTGGGATTGAATGAGCAGGTTATAGAATTTAAAATTACGCCAAATCGTGGAGATTGTTTGTCAGTGGCGGGTGTTTTACGTGAAATAGGAGCTATAACTGGTTATAAGAGCAAGTCAATACCTGGTATAGATATCTCTTTGAGTGCAGGTTATGCAGCATGTGATGCATCATGTGATACTAAAGCTGTAGATAGGGTGCAAGTTACGGTAAATGCTCCAGAGCACTGTCCCAATTATTCTGGTTTAATAATTAGGGGTGTGGATAACACAATTAAACTGCCGGAGTATATACAAAAAAGATTGATCCATTGTGGGATCAAGAATATTTCGGCAGTAGTTGATATTGCTAACTATGTGATGTTAGAGCTGGGGCAACCCATGCATGCTTTTGATGTTGCGGTTACTGGGGAACACTTGCAGGTTAGAATGGCAAAGAGCAATGAAACTTTGAAATTACTTGATGGAAGTATGGTTGATTTGCAAGATAATACCTTAATAATTTGTGATAGTCAAAATAAGCCATGTGCTATTGCTGGAGTTATGGGTGGGTTTGATTCTGGCATTAACTTACAGACGCGTGATTTAATTCTTGAGAGTGCTTATTTTAACCCAGTAATAATTGCTGGCAAGGCTAAGCAATATGCAGTAACTTCAGATGCGGCTCATCGTTATGAACGCGGTGTTGATCCACAGTTGCAACATATTGCAATTTTATATGCGGCTGATTTAATTGCTCAATATTGTGGCGGCAAAGTTGGAGTAGTCACCCAAGTGAACAATCTAGCGGTAAGTGCCAAGCATCTGCCGATTACTATTAAATATAGTGAAATTGACCAGTTGATTGGTGTGCCGCTTGCACCAGTTCAAGTGAATACAATATTACAAAATCTAGGATTTAGTGTTAGTTCACATATTGAGGGGGTTAGCATAAATGTCTTGTCTCCCAGTTACCGATTTGATATTACAATTAAACAAGATATTATTGAGGAAGTGGCCAGAAGCTACGGCTATGATAATATTCAGCCAATTATGCCGTGTGTAGAGGCTGATTTAACTAGGCTTGAAAATATACAAGAACAGTTTATCGACTTAAAACAGCAGTTAGTACGGATGGGCTACACGGAAATTATTAGTTACTCTTTTGTTGAAGATAAATATGAGAAACTGCTCGGTTGTCCGAGCGTTCATCCGGTTGAGATACTAAACCCGATAGCTGGTTTTAATGTAATGCGCACCTCACTTTTTGCTGGTTTAGTCAAGGCGTTGATTAATAATATAAATCGTGGACATAAAAATATTAAGTTATTTGAATTGGCTAGAGTTTTTTATGGTGAAAACTATTTTGTAGACAAGTGTAATGAGCAACCATTGAAATTGGCTGGATTATTGTACGGTAATTCAAGTGTGCCTAAGTGGTATGGGCATGGTGTGGAGGCAGATTTCTTTGATTTAAAACACGTTGTGGAAGAGTTATTGCTTGGGTATGAGCAGGTGTTATTTAGCAGTTATTCTGATTATCCTGTTTTTCATCCTGGTCGATGTGCTAAAATCCTGGTTGGAGACAAATTAATTGGTATCATCGGGCAAATTCATCCTAAAATTGGACAGCAATTAGGTTTAGATAAACTGCCTTATATGTTTGAACTTGACTTGTCATTTATTGAGTTAAGGCATAGTCTAGATAGTGGAGCAAGTGTAGCAAAAATTCGCCCGGTGAGTAAATTCCAAAAAGTAGAGCGGGATTTAGCTTTTATAGTTGCCAGGGCTGTAGCAAGTGGCGAAGTTATTGCTGAAATTTGGCAAGCTAAGATTAGTAACTTGATTGACATTAATGTTTTTGATGTATATCAGGGTGATAATTTAACCGGTGCTGGTTTTGATGCTGGTATGGTTAAGAGTGTTGCTGTCAATTTTGTATTTCAGGCGGATAAAACCTTGAATGATGAGGAAATTAATGCCGCTATGGCAAAAATTATTGATATAGTAACTACTAAGTTTGAGGCACAATTACGCCAATAGCAAATTGTTGTTGCTTGTGAATTAATACTCGCAGTATTTCGATTCTGAACAAGGAGTACTGCAATAAAATGCGATGGGGGGGGACGAGTCCCGACTAGTCCCGATGCGTCCCACCATGTACTATCTGGTACATGAGGAGCAGTTTATAAAGTATGACACAGTTCAGGATTGAAAGACAAAGAGTAATTTGTTGATGAATTTAAAATTTTATATTATGGAGGAAATATCTTGTCAACATTAACTAGGAATACTTTGGTGGATATAGTTATGCGCGGTTCCTCATTAAAACGCATGGAAGCAATGAAGTTTGTTGAGGATTTTTTTGAGGTTATAATCAAAGGATTGGAAAGCGGCGAGCCGGTTAAAATACCGGGTTTTGGTAATTTCATTTTGCGTGACAAAAAGTCGCGTAATGGTAGAAATCCTAAAACTAAAGAAGAGTTCCCTATTGAAGCGCGTAGGGTGGTATCTTTTAGGACGAGCAGTATACTAAAATCGGCGATTAAAGATCATTATAAAACGTATTAAAATGATTTGTTAATTGATCACTTGTACATGTTGCACAATATGAGTATGCAGCGTCTTTCGGCCAAGTAATTTATTTTGCAGTTGAATAACGGTAATATGGTTGATAATTTGGTCTATAACAAGGTATTGATACATAATGGTGAGATTGGGTATTTAAAGCTTGGTTGCGGTCGCCCATTGGTTATGATAAACCGTATGCGGCTACTTTGTACAATTGGGACAAATATCTAATTAGTGCCTTGGCGAAAGTATTTGCGCTGTATTTGTTCGATGCTAGGCAGGTTGGGCATTCTCATTCGCAAAATGAAGAGACTATTGACGGATACATTGAAGATATTCATCAGGCGATTATTCAATTAGGGATTCGCCAGCCCATAATTGCCGGTTGGTCTTTTGGTGGAGTAGTCGCACGGCGATTGTATCAAGTATATCCTGATGATATATTTGGCTTGATTATGCTGTCGTCTTTTTCTAGTCCGAATATGGCTTTCTCCCAATTTATTAATTCATCATCATGGTAAAGAAATTGCTTTAGACATAATTAACTATTTTGCTGTGTAAATATACTCTTTGTCTTTGAAGGCTGGACTTTGTGATATTTTATAAATTGCTCCTCACGTACTAAGTTGTACATGGCGGGACGTGTCGGGACTCGTCCCCGTCGCAATTTATTGCAATATTCCTAGTCTAACATTCAAATACTTTGAGTATAGGTTTTTAGTAGTTTTGTTGTTTAAAAATTTAAAAGAAGTTAAAATAATGATTAAAAAATTTTTATATAAAATTTTTGGAACTAGAAATGATAGGCTGTTAAAGTCGTATGCCAAGATGGTTACAAAAATTAATCAACTGGAGAGCCAAGCGGCGGGTTTGACGGATATCCAGATACAAAATAAAACTCATGAATTTAGACAGCGCTACACAAATGGTGAAACTATCAACAGTATGCTCCCTGAGGTATTTGCCATATGTCGCGAGGCGAGCAGACGAATGCTCAACATGCGTCATTTTGATGTTCAGTTAATTGGCGGGATGGTGCTACATGACGGCAAGATTGCTGAAATGAAGACTGGGGAAGGTAAAACCTTAGTTGGAACCTTGTGTGCTTATTTAAATGCTATAACTGGGCAAGGCGTGCATGTGATAACAGTTAATGATTACTTAGCTAAACGCGATGCCCAGGAAATGGGAAAACTATATAATTTTTTGGGCTTAAGTGTGGGTGTTAATTTGCCGGATATGAGTCCACTAGAGAAACGTGAAGCATATAAATGTGATATTACGTATGGCACTAATAATGAATTTGGCTTTGATTATCTACGTGATAACATGGTATTTGATGTGGTGGAGAAGGTACAGCGCCCACTTAGTTTTGCGATTGTTGATGAAGTAGATTCTATCTTGATTGATGAAGCGCGTACACCTTTGATTATTTCTGGACCATCGGTTGCCTCCAATGATTTATACTTTAAATTGGATAAAATTGCTCCACTTTTAATCCGTCAGGATGCTGAAGACAGCACTAGCGGAGATTTCTGGGTGGATGAAAAAAATAATAATGTAGTATTGTCTGAGGCTGGGCATATTAAAGTTGAACAAATTTTAATTGAACAGGGGCTTTTAACGGCGAAGGATAGTTTGTATCATGTGCATAATATTGGTTTGATGCATCATTTGCTTGCGGCACTAAAAGCTCACTATGTGTATATTAAAGATCAGCATTATGTGGTGCAAGACGGTGAAGTAATAATTGTTGATGAGTTTACCGGGCGCTTAATGTCGGGAAGACGTTGGTCTGATGGTTTACACCAGGCGGTTGAAGCTAAGGAGCTGGTTGAGATAAAGGAAGAAAATCAGACTTTAGCCTCAATAACCTTCCAGAATTATTTTCGGATGTACAAAAAATTGTGTGGAATGACTGGAACGGCAGATACTGAAGCTTATGAATTCCAACAGATATATGGATTAGAAACTGTAGTTATTCCAACTAATAAGCCGATGGTGAGGCGTGATTATAATGATAAAATCTATATGAATATACAGGATAAATATGCTGCTATTGTGGAAGATATCAAAGATTGTCATCAAAATAGACAGCCGGTATTGGTAGGTACTACCTCAGTTGAAAATTCAGAGGTGTTGTCTCAGTTACTAAGCAACGCTGATTTAAAACACGAAGTATTAAATGCTAAACAGCATGCTCGTGAGGCTGATATTATTGCTCAAGCTGGTAGTTGTGGAGCTATTACTGTTGCCACTAATATGGCTGGTCGAGGTACTGATATCATTTTAGGCGGTAGCCCTAAGCCTGCAATTGCTAAAATAGAAGTTGATTCAGCTCTGTCGTCTGAACAAAAACAGTTACAAATTGATGCGGTGATGGAGCGCTGGCGTGAAGAGCATGCTAAAGTTATTGCTGCAGGTGGATTATGTATTATTGGTACTGAACGGCATGAATCAAGGCGAATTGATAATCAACTGCGGGGTAGATCTGGCCGTCAGGGTGACCCAGGCAGCAGTCGCTTTTACTTATCTTTAGATGATCCGTTGCTGAGGATTTTTGGTGGTGAGCGGATGCGTGGTATGATGCAGCGCTTGGGTATGGAAAAAGGTGAATCAATTGAGCATAAATGGTTGTCGCGTTCTATTGAATCAGCACAGCGCAGAGTAGAAGGTCATAATTTTGAGATTCGTAAACAATTATTGGATTATGATGATGTAGCTAATGATC
>JAUPUP010000163.1 GCA_030917485.1 Pseudomonadota bacterium | reverse complement strand
GATCAAATTGATCATTAATTACTAAAGATGTACCCTGTAAATTAGCTTCAGATGGCGCTGACTCTTCCGCCTTAACCGCAGCAACAACTTGCTTAACTTGCTGTGGATTAAGCCCAGTAAAAACCATAAATTGTATCAAAAAACCGAGTTCTATCTGCGGGTTTGGCGATACCGGCATCCACTTAGTTGCCTGTGCATCCGACTGCTGAACTTTTATATTTTGGTTTAAATTATCAACGCACCCTGGATATACTTCATCCATTTGGTAATCAGTAACAAAAACCAGAGTATCACTTTCATTTTCCCACATATTGATTCGATACATATACTCCGACTTTAACGAGTACATACTGCCCCAACCTATCCAATCAAATAATGCCCGCACACCTGTTTCAGGTATCGTAGTATTCCGAGTAGACCAATCAGTCTGAATCAAACCAGTAGCTTTATTTTGATCCTTAATATCTAAACCTTGCTGATTTAAAAATGCCAACATCATAGGCCAGGTTTGATTAACAGTCTTTTTTTTAATAACCAGCCAACGCTCAGACCCACCCTGAACAATTTGCATATCTTTAATCTGATTTAATAAATACCCGTCATGCAACTGCCCATTATCTAACATTTTATATTGGTTAGAATTCGCCTCAGGAGCAGTTAATCCAGGTGGCATCACCAAATTACTTGATGAACGCGGAGTAGCTGAACTATATTCAGCCTGAGAATCAACGGTTCCTTCCGTAGAACATGCACCAAGCAATACTATACTGCTACACAATGCCCCCATAATTGCAATTAATTTACTTAACTTTTTACCACAACGCACACTATTTACCATTACTTTCTTTTTTATTTTATTACCCTTTTACTTTATTATCTTATTTTTTATTATCTGATTTACTTTATTATTTTACTTATTTCGTTTATTATTCTTATTTCATTTTTCTAACAATAGTTTAGATAAAACCGGCTTACACAGCCCTTGGAGCTGCTCGCTAAATACTGTTAGCGGCAGTCGAAGTTCTGGAGTACTAATTAACCCAGCATAAAATAGCGCCCATTTTATAGGAATTGGATTAGACATCGACATAAATCTGTATAGCTCAAGCATCTGTTTATTTAACTCAATAGCCTCCGCATTATTACCATTCAATGCATAATCACACAATAACTTCATCTGGTGAGGAAATAAATTGCTGCTAACCGACATTAAACCATCTCCACCACATAAAATAAATGGCAACGCCATTTCATCATCACCAGACAATAAAGCAAACCCTTTACGCCTATGTTTAACCATATAACAACAACGGCTAATATTTCCTGCAGCATCTTTTAAGCCTACAATATTGCTAAAATCATGACTTAACTTTAATATGGTATCATCTTCTAAATTGCATCCAGTTCTGCCAGGTACATTATATAAAATAAGCGGGTGAGCGCTTATACCAGACAAATAAGCATAGTGCTGGTATAAGCCTTCCTGAGTAGGTCTAAAATATGCGGGGGTTCCAGCTAAAATATAATCAACCTCAGCTATTTTATTCACTCTCTCCAAAAATTCACCAGTTAAACGTGTATTTAGCGAGCCTGAGCCAACAATAATTTTTACCCGTCCTTGCGCCACCTCAATCACTCGCTGAATAACTAATAAACGCTCTGCATCACTAAGAGTATCACCTTCTCCAGTCGAGCCAGCCACAATAATTCCACAAACCTGATTATCAACCTGAAATTTAACCAAATTTTCCAAAGACACAAAATCTATCTCACCACCGGTTTTCATGGGAGTCACTATTGCCGTTATCACACCTTTTAGCATTTCCTTATTGCCTTTCAATCTAACGTTACCACTTTTGAGCTTACTTACAGTAACCACCTAATAAATACAAGTGTTATTTAAACAAGTAATCTAAACAAGTCATTTACTATTTGCTGCCTTGTTTACGATTAGATGAGCCAAATACAACACTTTCCTGCTTATAAAATTTATTTCTAATTTTAGCTAATATACCAAGTTCTTTATTATGCTTTAATTTATTTTCTGACTTAGTTTTTTTAGCCACAGATTTAGCCGTAGCCGTGTCTTTACTCTTTTCTTGCTCACGCAAAACACTACTCTGCGCCCCAGTAAACAAATGAATATTTTGAATGCTAATTTGCGGATTAAATAAATCACCCTTAGCCATAACCGGAATAACCACCGACCTAATTTGCTGATCATTTGGTGGCAGCGCACTTTTAATCGTCAAAACATAATCTAACAGTGTATTAGCAAAATCAACTGTTCCACTACCATCAGCAATCACATACGGTGAACTGAAAGTTACCACTCCATTTTTACTAATACCATCTACAAAATCAAATTTGGCGCTCAAACGTTCAAAAATAGTAGACTTCTTGGTCTCACCAAGCTTGGGTACAGAAAACAAATTAAAATCAACTCCCTCAAACGCACCATGATTAGCATTAACTAAAACCTTGCCAGTTAAATATTTATGTAAATCCTCATAAGAACTCGCGTTTGGTATTGATGCATTAATCATTAAATCGGCTGACCCACTAATTGCCCCTACATCAAACAAATCCTTAAACATTTCTTTTAAATTTAAATCATGAATACTGCCAATAGTTGAGATGTCATACCCCTTGCTTAGCTTGGCAATCCTCACTGCACTTGTCAAAACTCCACCATAGACACTCGCCTCAAGTTTATTAACATTCAGCGTGCTTTCACTAAGCTCAAACGACGTGCTAACATTGTCTAAATTTATTCTATCTAAACTAAAATGCTTAGCAGTCAATTCACCTTCCATATCAATTGAAGACAACCATTCAAATGGCAATGCTCCAGCATCATAATAGAACGGCATTAACTTACCCTGATTAACACCCAAAGCTGACACATCTAAATTATCCACAACCCCCAAAACAGTCAGTTTAGGCTTGGATAAATTATTATTAACTGTTATAGATAACTTTAATGGCGCTTTATTAAATTCCCCACTCATATTTAAATTTAACAAATCTGCATCAAAATCATATGCACAATCACCATATAAGGACGCATTAAACCCACCATGATGATTGGTATCAGAAGACGAATAGTTTAACAAATTACTACAAGTCTTACTGCTTATATTTTTATGATCAATTTTGACCTGATTAAGCTTAGAAATTACAGAAAACTTATTTTTACCGATACTCATAAGATAGTTTAAATCTAAGTTAGCAATTATTAATTCCTTATGCCATGGAGCAATCACCTTATCAAATTCTGCACTTAATTTTTGCCGAGCAAGAACGTTATTAAGATTCATGTCTACTTTTAGACTGTTAAGCTCTGCCCCATTAAATAACAAAACAGCATCTTTAGCGCTCAACCTGCCCAACGAATTATTGAGGGCTATATCACCAGAAATATTTTTTAATAACAATCGCTTGTCTACAACATAATAATTTGCATCAGCAGTTAAATTAACCCGCATATTAGTATTATAGATGCTGGCAGTAAAATCACTAAATTTGAGAATATTGCCACCAGGAGGAGTAGTTCCCATAGAAGTTGAATTAGCATCATCGGTATTAATAGAGCTAATTTTACCATCAGACATAAAAAATATTCCACTATCAGATAACTCAAACCCTAATTTAAATATAGCTTCACTACCAAATTGATCAATTTTGACCAACCCACCGCGAATTGGATATGGCGCATCCTTGTCAATTGAATTAATATTAAATACACTTAAAGACTTTAAACGATTAAATGAAGATTTATCAGTAGAAGAGAAATTTAATAGATTAGACAGTCCAGAATTAATAACATTATTTTCATATACATCAACGTCATTAAGCGCCATGCGACGAATTTTATAATGTGCCACTACTAAATCTAACCAAGATAGTTGACAAGTGGCTTCTTTCACCCGTAAAAGCTCTATATCTTTATTGTTTGAAATATGTAGATCATTAACTTCAAAACTTAAACCATGCCACAGTTTAGGGGTTATTTTACCTCGCACATCGACGTGATAACTATTCCTATCAAACTGATCATATAACATTTGCTTAACTTGATCTTCATCAAACAAGTAAAAGAAAAAAAACATAGGACACACAATAAATACCATGAGCAACACCACTGATACCCAGTATGCTATGCGTGCCTTCATTTTATTAAGTTTAAACAAACTTTTCCAACTCATTTTGTTATTTTCTCATTTTATTGTTCACGTTATTTAACAGCATACCATTGCTGATAACGCTCATGCAACAAGCTGACCTGATTGCTCAATTGAGTAATCCCATTATTATTATATAAAACATCGTCACATAGCGACAATTGCAGCCCAACCGGCATTTGTGAATTTAATATCTGGCGCACTTCTTGTTCAGTAATGCAATTCCTCTTAATCACTCTTGATATTAAAGTTTCTTCTTCACAATCAATATAAATACTTTTATGAATAAGGCTTAAATATTTGAGCGACTTAAACAATAATGGAACGACTAATATCACATAGCTATTCTGACTAGACAAACCTAATCTAGATAGCGCAGACAACTGGTATAAACTTTCCACATAAATTAATGGGTGTAAAACTTGTTCAAGATTATGACGTGCAGATAGGTCAGTAAACACCAGCTCACGCATTTTATTCCGGTTTAATCCACCTTCTTGATCAATAAACTCGACCCCAAACATCTCAATAATCGGTTTGAGTGCAGCTCCACCACATTTTGTAAGCTGGTGTGCAATAATATCCGTATCAATTACTGGCACGCCCAAATTCATAAAAATCTGGCTAACCACAGATTTTCCACTGCCAATTAAGCCTGTCAATCCGACTATATATTGCATTCTATACTATTTGGTCTTTCAATCCTAGACTTTGTCATATTTCGCAATCCGCTCCTCATATAACTACCTATTACAGATGGTCGCTTCTTATTTTCAATTACCACGGTAAATTTATAAAGTACCTATCCGCAAAAACAAATACGATAGCGGCAATCCCCAAAAATGGACCAAAGGGAATTTGATGATTTAATAGTCCCGGCAACTGCGCTTGATTACTATCAACACTATCACTAACAGAACTACCAGCCCTTAACTTTATAACAGTAAAAACCCTCAAACTTACAAAATATATAATCCCCAGCAGTGACGATACTAAAGTTATAGGGATAAAACCACGGTAACCAACCCAGGCTAAAACTGCTGCTAAAAATTTAAAATCTCCATAGCCCATACCGTCACGTTTAGTAATCAATTTAAATAGCCAAAATATACACCACAAAGACACATAGCCCAAAACTGCGCCTTCTATAGAATTTTCCAAACTACCTGCAATTGCGCCTTTAAGATTAGAAATAATACCCAACCAAAGCAGCAGCAGAGTTAATTCGTCAGGTAAAATTAAACTGTCATAATCAATCAACACTAAACAAATTATAAAACTAATAAAAACCAATAATGCCGGTAAAATTAAAGTATCATTAGTTAAATATCCTGTAATTACAAATAATATTGCCGTAAATAACTCCACCAAAGGATAACGCACTGATATCTTAAGTTTACAATTAAAACACTTGCCATTAAGCAAAAAATATCCAATTATTGGAATATTTGCCCAAAACGGTACTTTGGCTTTACACTTTGGGCAGTGCGAGCCAGGATGAATCAAATTAAGATTATCTTCTACCAGTGGACAGCTATTATCACCCAATAACAAAACACAATCATTATACCATTTATGTTTTAACATAATAGGTAGTCGATATACAACCACATTTAAAAAACTGCCAATTATAGTACCAAATACAAATAAAATGGTGCCACGCAATAAAAAACTATTTTGAAAGACAAAAGCAAACAAATCATACATGGCTAATTTTTACCCTTTCTACCCAGTAAGATCCAACACTTATTACCTCAAATATAAGATTGTCAACTCTAAAACACACGCCAACATTGGGAATACCATTTAAGAATTTTAAAACCAGACCATTAATCGTCAGGGTATTATCATCAAAATTAAGCCCCAAATTATACATTTCATTTAGTTCTCTGATTAGCATTGTTCCATCAACAATAAACTGGTTTTGTTCGTTTTTAACGACAGTCTGCCTTTGATGAGGTGATTCCGTAGTGAAATCACCAAATATCATTTCTAAAATATCTTCTAAACACGCAATACCTAATATATCGCCATATTCATTTATTACTACAAAAATTCGTTTTTTATAGGTCTGCGCACGCTGAATTTGACGAATAATCGGCACAAAATCATTAACAAAACTAATCGGCCGAATTATCTCAGATAACCCTTCCCGAGTAAATAAATTTTTCTCCAAATGAAGAATATCTTTAACGTGAATATAACCAATTATGTTGTCAATATTATTCTCATAAACTATAATCTGAGTATGGTGAGTGGTATGTATTTTTT
>JAUPUP010000162.1 GCA_030917485.1 Pseudomonadota bacterium | reverse complement strand
TGGACTGTGTCATATCTTATAAAACGCTCCTCGTGTACTTATATGTACACGTCGTCGCTTTTTATTGCGATATTCCTTGTCCAGAATCGAAATACTTCGAGTATCAAAAAAGTCCAACTTTCAATTACGAATAGTATAGATAAGATAAATAGTTTTTTAACAGAAGACTCTCTTTCTATAATAAAAAATACCTATCAACAATTAGCAATTGGTAAAGTAAGAATTACTAATGGACATGTGGTTAGTAATCTTACATTCGGCTTCTGGATATCCTTATTTTCAAAGCGATATTACAAAAATTTTAGCGTTAAAGAGATAAAAAGCATATTTAATATATCACGCAATTTAATAAATGAAAATAAATTGAATCACATTTATCATGATCTGTCTGCAATAAAAAATTTTAGAGATCGGATATTCCACTATGAAAAAGTAAATAATCATAAACTATATATCAACATTGATAATTTATTAGATAAGTATTTGAAACTTATTGACGTGGAAAATGTGCTAAATGAGTCATTCAAAAAAATTAACCTTAAATTACAAAATCATTTTATTTGAGATAAATTAGAGGCGACACCCTGGAAAATTTGGCGTTAAATAGTATTAAATAAAATTTAGATGATATAGTAAAGAACATTGAATTAGCTGCAAGCTAATAATGGCAATGATTATAACGGAATTTCAAAAAAATCTGGGGTTTGGGAATGGAACCCCAGGATCACCAATATCTGTTTCCCGATATAAATTAGTACCAACATCATAAATTAATACAAGCCTTCTTTTGCTGCCAGATCAATAAATTGTGATATCTGCTGATTTAAATACTCAACTGGCAATTCAGAATTATTCTTAGAACTATTTATAAGTTTAATAAATAGTTCCTGAACTTGTGGCTCCTTAAATTGATTCTTAAGTTTATATAAAACCGTGAAAGCAGTACGTATGTAATCCACCCTAACCTTAGTCGGCTGGCTGCTGCAAACATGCTCTACTAATGCACTTGCAATATTTTTAAAGGACTCTACTGATAATTTATCCATATACTTGTCTAATCCGGCTAACATAATCATATTACCACTTGGAATATATTTTAAAAAAAACTCAACTATATCAGGCTCATCAAATTTAGACGTAAATTTTTTTATTATTTGTTTAGCATATTCATATTGCTGATTTTGCATAAAAAAATTAAATACCCCTTTTACAAGGGCGCTAGGATCTTCTAAATTTAAATCATTTTTAAACACCGTTAATACATCCAGAAGATCCAAATACAAGTGATTTTTTTTACACGCATTGATTAATTCTCTTATACGCATATCAAGCATATCCCATTCTTTTTCTATAAACCAACCATGATTATCCTTCAAAATAATCGCAAAATACTTGTAAGAAACATTATCGTGCCTGGCACGCACCCAACATTTATCGTAAAAATCCGTAACACATAAATCAAGATCAACCAAATCCTTAAAGTCTTCATTAAATTGTACTATTTTACTTTTATTCGCACCCATGCTATCTTTATCTAACATATACTTTTGAATAAATAATTCCTCCTTTATTACCTTGTCATCAATCCCCAAACTGTTTCCATATAATTTATCCTTAATAATTGCTCTTGCCTTAGTATCAATTGTATACGAATTTGTCACTACATACATAAACAACTCCTGAATTCTTTGCCTATCCTGGTTATTTAATACTCTGTCAGTATGATACATTTGATCCAAAATTATAAAAACTCTATTTATATCTTCAGAAATATCGTTATAAATCAAGCGCATACATGCAATACAACTCTCAATCAAATTGCTGACAATATGGTCGTAATTTTCTGGTGATATTCTACTTGCATCTAATTTATTAAGTACGTCCACAAGCATCTGACTATCTCTGATACCCTTACATTGTGGTGTGCTTTCGGTAGAATTACCACTAAGTTTCTCAATGGAACCACAATTTAACAGAAACTGTACTATCGCATCATCATTAACCATATCACTTATAGTGTCTAGAATTTTGGCTGCTTCATCATACTGATATCTATTAACAAAATTTATAAATATTTCATTTACAGTTGATGTTATTTTATTTTGAACATTTTGGTTTCCATTAAAAATTACGAATAGTTTGTCAACATATTCATACTTTTTATTTAGCGTAAATGTGGTCAATATAGGATATACATCATCATCAAATTCCATGGGACATGTTCCTAATATTGTTAAAATAAACTGATACCTGGCATCTGTCGTTTGAGCATCTGTCGTTTGATCTAATTTCCAACTAATTAATCCCTTGACATTAATAACAAATAGTTGATCACCAATCTTATTTTTAATGCGATTTAAAATTTCAGGGAGATAATTTCCAAAATTTTTATCTTTATAATCAAAACATTTACGATAAAAATTTTGCAGAAATTCAACGTCTGTAGAACCATCTTTTTTCAATGGCATTGAATTTACTAAATCATCAACATCCTGCGGTAATTGTTCAATAACAAAATTCACATCACTTGTATATATTTTAAAAAAAATCTCCTGTAGACAAAAATGATTAGTAAAATGAAGTTCCCTATCCCCCTTTACACTTTTTAACCTATCCTGAGACTTAAATTTATTACATTCCTGCAAGTAAAAGGAAAAATTATTTCTGTTACTGTTAGTTTGATTATTTATCTGCAATTGCCTGCCAGAATCAAATGTCAAAGAAAATTCCCGGGTAATATTATCGGTCAATGTAATACTCTCAGAATATAGTATAGTTTCCACATTTTGTACTTCATTACCTGGTATAGGATAATAATCTTTAACTTTATTTAGGTATTTCGTGGCTACTCTGCAATGTGGAGCATCTTTATTATGAGAATATTCATTTTTCCAGAATTTATAAGCTGTTATTAACTTATCTTTGTTATATTTCTCTAAAGTACAATTTTTAATTATTGATATCTCAGATTTTTCTAAAGCAATAGTTAAAATATTAGCTTCATAAGAACTTAGCCCCAACTCTTGCAACTGATTCAATTTATGTTGATCTGGCCATATAAATTGAGGACACAATATTTGTGAATGTGCATTAAAGATATTATCATTACCATTTGTTGATTGCACAGAAACTGTCTGAGTCTGAGGAGTATTATAAGTAATTTGAGCAGTTTTTCGTACAAAAAATTTTCTAGAGTCCACACGACTTAGCATAATATAAATTGTCCTTGTATAAAATTCTATAATCAATTATTTAACGTCGTGCTAAAAGAAGTACCATACTTCAAATTTCGACTTTAGAAATTAAGTGTGGGCTGAATTCAGCACATTTTAATAATTTTTATTTATAATTAGTGAGGTAGTGAACAGACTCCCACCGACTCACAGAGCGAAGCGATTTTTTTCACAATCCTACATGCTCTCATATTTACAAAATTATCACCTTAAATAAAGCCTGCTAATTTTACGGGTAAATATTAACAATTAAAAACCATGGTCTATAAATCTAACTATATCAGTTGATTATTATTGTTATATTTATACTTCATATAATTGTATATTCCACAAATTAGCATACATAGCACTCCAGCAGGCAATTATTCTGGTTAATAATTTCTTTAGCTTTTATAGATAAATTTATTATCTGTAACAGCAAAATTTTCTGATATAATATAATAACTCTATCTACACAAATTGCAGGTTTTTGTTAGGTTAATAAAATAATCTCACT
>JAUPUP010000161.1 GCA_030917485.1 Pseudomonadota bacterium | reverse complement strand
TTATTGATTGTTTTTTTACTTGTTAAAGATCTATTTTTACTCGTGAACCTAACAGCGCCTAGCGCTTTTACTTACATTCACCAGCCCGCCTTTTCTTAAAGCGAGAACGGTATTATATACATCTAAACCCTCGCATGTCAATTTTATTTTAAATTATTTACTGTGTATTAAAACACAATATATCTGACTGTGTAAATTAAACTACATTAATTCAGGAAGATAGTATTATAAATTATGTTTTTTAAACACCCCAGATCTATAAGTAATCATAAATAATCAAACTAAATTTATAGACTTTTCACCCAATAATGTAATTTTATACCCCCGGTTTTTACTCCTGGGTTTATCTGGTATAGTAATACTCTATGAAACCTATATTAAGTAAATTATTAAAAGCGACTCTAATTGTTGCGGTCAGTTGAGCATAACCCAACAGGTTTATAATTTCTTGCTTAGGCAACTTACCGTTTTCACTTAAAATATGCAATATTCTTGCTTTTATTGTATCCACCGTATTTTCTGCAATAGCCCTATGATCAACTCGGTTAAGAGACAGTTAGTATATCATCGTTGGGCGGGCAAAGCTGCGCTAAATTAACGCCTTATATCCATGCCCTAAGGAACATGGTTTTACGGCGTGCAGGATCATAACTTGGACTAACTCAATATTTATTTTCACGAGCTATAGATAATAAAATGCCAAATTGCAACATCAAAACTACTGTTGCAGTCCCTCCATAACTAATAAATGGCAATGGCACTCCAACTACTGGCAAAAGTCCGCTAACCATACCCATATTGATTAATACATATAATGTGAACGACATGGTTATGCTGCCGGCTAATACTTGAGCAAATAAATCATGCGCCTGCTTCATAATCATTAAGGAGCGAATAATCAATATTAAATATAAGAGTAAAACCACACACACACCTAAATAGCCAAACTCTTCAGCCAACACCGAAATTACAAAATCAGTATGTTTTTCAGGGATAAAATCTAAGTGTATCTGCGTCCCCTGGAGGTAACCTTTTCCATAAAACCCACCAGAACCAATTGCAATAATCCCTTGAATTATATGATAACCTGCCCCCAGCGGATCTGATTGCGGATTAATTAGGGTCAAAATTCGATGCTGCTGATAATCATGCAAAAAATGCCAAATTATCGGCGTAGATAAAGCCAGCACAATGCTGCCTATAATTATAACCCGCCATTGCAGTCCAACAAAAAACAATACAAATAAACCCGACGCCAAAACTAATATTCCAGTACCTAAATCTGGCTGTTTAGCAATAAGCAAAAATGGAATTAGTATCAGCCCCAAACCACTGATATAATCTTTCCATTTCGGCACACTATTTTTAGCTGAATAATAACACGCCAACATTATCGGCACAGAAAGTTTACATAATTCAGATGGTTGAATTCTCACCCCAATAAATAACCATCGCTTTGCCCCATGAGCGCTAACCCCAAATAAAAATATTACCACTAAAAAAATTATAGTAATTATATAAAATGTAGTTGCCCAATGCTTTAATTGGTTTAAGCTTATATTAGCCATAATAATTAATAAAACAAATGAAATCGCTAAGTATATACTATCGCTAATTAAGCGCCCAAGCACCTTATCATTAGCTGAATATTGAACTAGAATATTTATTACAGCTAACGCCAATAAAGCAGCAATAATAATTTTATCTAAATTGCAAAATGCCTGTGCAACTTGTTTTAACCGACTAGACAGTGAATTACGAGAATTATTAGTAGCCACTTTGAACACTCCTTACTTCATCTCCCCCTGTATTGTCATGATAAAAATCAAATAGCTTGCGGGCTATCGGTGCTGCTTCAGCAGCTCCAAATCCACCATTTTCCACTACAATCGCAATTGCAATTTTTGGTTTATCCACTGGCGCAAAAGCTATAAACCAAGAATGGTCGCGATACTGATGCCCAGCAAATTTTGCCTGACGATTATTTTTGTTCATAGCTACCACCTGTGCCGTTCCAGTTTTACCTGCCATAGTGTATTTTAATCCATAAGAAATATCACGAGCGGTGCCCTTTAAAATAACGTTTTGCATTGCTTGTTTAATAAATTTAAACTGTGATTTTGGAATCTGTGGCTCCATTTGATGACTATTCAATACAGAACTTTCAACTACTGCTCCATTTTTATAGGTAAAATTCTGAAAAAAATGTGGCGGTATAACTAAACCTTCGTTAGCAATGATAGACGTTGCAAAGGCCATCTGCAGCGGAGTGTAATTATTAAATCCCTGCCCAATCGCAAAGGTAACGTTATCTGCCGCAAGCCACGCCTTTTGATGCGGGTCCTTGGCAAAAACACCTGTAGCAAAGCGTTTTGCCTTCCAGGCACGCGTGGGCAAAAGTCCACTATTTTCCATCGGTAAGTCAATTCCTGTTTTACGCCCAAAACCAAATCCTTGCAATACACTGTCTGCACGATCGATTCCCATATCTAAACCAAGCTTATAAAAATAAGTGTCTGAAGAAAAAGTAATTGCCTGCATTAAATCTATTTTACCCCGACCGTATTTATAGCTATCTCTAAATTGATGGCTAGAGCCAGGAATAACAAAATATCCGGGATCGTAAATTGTAGAATCTGGGGTACGCACACCTAAAAATAGGGCAGCCAAAGCCAAAAATGGCTTGAAAGTTGAGCCGGGCGGATAAGTTCCTTGAACCGCTCGGTTTAATAATGGTTTTTGCTCATCAGTAGATAATTCACTCCAATCATCTAAACTAATTCCATCAATAAACCAATTAGGATCATAACCAGGCTTAGATACAAATGCCAGCACTCCACCAGTTTGAGGATCAAGCGCTACTATCGCGCCTTTTTGCTCACCCAATAGTCGCCAAGCTAATTTTTGTAGTTCATTATCAATAGTTGTCCGTAAAGTATAACCATCAACGGCTGCTACATTATAAATTAGCCCAACTTCATTACCAGTTGCATCAGTTTTTATACTTTTTTTACCTAAGCTGCCACGTAGCTGGCTTTCATAATACTGCTCTAACCCACTTTTACCAATATAATCGCTCAATACATAATCCTGATTTTTTATTTTTGCTTTGTCTTTCTGGCTTACTCTACCAACATAGCCTAAGCTATGTGAATATATTTCATTAAATGGATAATAACGCTTGGTATGAGCAAATACTGATAATCCGGGGAATTCATAAAGATGCGCGGTCAAATTAGCAATCTCAGTATCTGATAGGTCATCCCGGATAATTACCCAGTCATAGTTTTTGGAATTATGCATCTGGGTAAAAAATTTTTTCTTATCCAAACCAGTAATATTTACATATTTAGCTAAACTTGCAAACAATTCCTCCGTATTATACCCAACATCCTTAGGTAATACAGCCAGAACATATGATGCTCGATTATCTGCAAGTATAGTACCATTTTTATCTAAAATTTGCCCACGTACTGGAATAGTAGAAACTATGGAGGAGTAATTATTTATTGATTGTTGCAATAAAATATTATGGTTGATGAGCTGCAAATATCCATAGCGTAAAAATAACACGCCAAAAGTAAAACATACAAAGACATAAGCAGCAATTAGCCGCGATTTATTCATTATTTATACTGTTTATCTTTCAATCCTTAAATTTCTATCTTTAAACATACCCGAAGTATTTCGAGTCGAAGACGAGGAATATCGCAATAAAAAACGACTGGGACAAGTCCCGACAAGTCCCACCTGTACGTATAGGTACACGAGGAGCGTTTTATAAGATATGACACAGTCCAGGATTAAAATACAAAGAGCAGATGCTGTATTAATTTAATAATTAGGTCTAGTATATAATATCTTGAGTAACCGCCTTAATACCAAACATAATAAATAAACCCTGTATAACCGGACACAAGATAAATATCTCAACCACAAAACCAAGCCAATTAATAAATAAATTATGCGTAACAAATCCGATTAAAGTAATAATAGCCGTTAATAGCGCATAAAATATACATACAATTACGCTCATTTGTACATAACCAGATAGGCGATAATAATTAATCAAAGGTACACTTAAAAAACTAAGCGCTACCGCTGTAAATAAATGAGATCCCAAATACCAATGCCCTAGCAAATCCGCAAGCAAAGATAATAGCACCACAACAATAAATGAAAAAACATTCGAAAATAGTAAAATTATTATGGCTACGCTCAAACAGTCAATGTACAATCCGGTAGAATTATTAATAGTAACTTGAAACACACTTAATAATATCACCAAAAATATAAACTTTATGTTATTCCGTGGCATTTTTTAGCACCAATACATATTGCAATCGATTAAAATTTACTGCTGGTTCACAAAGAGCTGTGTTAAACCCATTATTTTCATAAAATACTTTAGTAACTTTAGCTACAGGTATATTTGCTGGATATAAATCATCTAAGCCAGTAGTAACCAAAACATCTCCGACCTTGGTTTTATCGCTTTTATTCATATATTTAACGGTTAATTTGTTATTACCAGCCCCCTGGATTAACATTTTACTTTTTGAAACACTGTTTTGCACATACACCTTGTATTCGGGATTAGTTATCAGCATTATCTGAGCATTATCCGGATTAACTATACCAAGCTGACCAATAACGCCTTCTTTATTAACCACTGTATCACCAACCGCAATTCCACTCTTGGCGCCTTGATCAATTAATAATTTATTGTTTATTAGATAATTAACATCAATGATACCACGTGCCATAGTAACTTTAAAATCATCATACAATCCAGGGTGCGAGCGTAGACTTTCTACTTCCAGCATATCGTAACCGCGATTATTTTGCTGCTTGATTAATATTGCATCTTGTTCAATCTGCCGCCGCAGTTGTGAGTTTTCTGTCTCTAGCTGCTGTTGTGCCGATTTTTGTAAAAACACCCACTTTGGATAACTAGTTACGCGATATTTGATCGTTGCTATCTGTCGATGTGCATAAACCGCCAAAAAATCACGCATTGTACTTATAAATGAAAACTTATCCAGCAAAATAAGAATAATACTGAATAACAATAACCAAAATTTTATCCGTAACATTCTACTATTAGACTTTCACATTCTACTATTAAGTTTTCTCAAATTCTACTATTAAACCTTCAAAGTTTTTACTTAATTCTATTTAAATACAAGCGATTATCTGATATATAATCAAGAGCAACCCCGCACCCTTTGGCAACACATAACAGCGGTTCTGCAGCAATATTCACTTTCAGTCCAGTTTCCTCATTAATTAAAATATCCAAACCTCGCAGCAACGCTCCGCCACCAGTCAAGGTTAACCCATTTTCGATTAAATCTGCCGATAATTCAGGCGGAGTAGCTTCAAGCGCCTGACGAATAGCTGTTACCATTTGATCTAGCGTATCTTTCAAGGAATCACGCAACTCTGCGGAATTTACTGTAATTTCTTTAGGCAAACCTTGATAAGCGTTACGCCCTCGAATAGTCATCTCACCATTATCTGCTGACGGATGAGCTGAACCGATCTGTTTTTTAATTTCCTCAGCAGTAGTATCCCCAATCAATAAACCATGTTTATTTCGTATATGACTTGAAATAATTTCATCTACTTTATCCCCAGCAATACGGATAGAATTAGCATATACAAGACCACCTAATGAAATAACTCCAACCTCGGTAGTGCCACCACCAATATCCACAACCATTGATGCACGCGCTTCCGACACCGGCAGCCCAGCGCCTAATGCTGCTGCCATAGCCTCTTCAATTAATTCAACTCTCCGAGCACCCGCGGCAAGCGCTGAATCCTTAATTGCCCTCCGTTCTACCTGAGTAGAGCCACATGGTACACAAATAACAATTGTCGGCGGAATAGAAAAAAAACTTTTTCTGGAACCAAGTTTTTTAATAAAATACTTAATCATCTGTTCAGTAACAGTAAAATCGGCAATAACCCCGTCTTTCATTGGGCGAATTACTTCAATTTGTCCAGGAGTTTTACCCAACATCGTTTTAGCGTCATGCCCAACCGCAATTATACGCTTGCCATAGCCACCCTTCTCCAGCGCCAAAGCAACCATTGACGGCTCATTTAATATAACGCCTTTGCCCTTTACATACACAATAGTATTGGCCGTACCCAAATCAATTGCCACATCACTACCAAAATAACTTAATAGCTTTCTCAACATCTTTTTTTATTCCTTAGTTATACTATTTTATATTATATTATTTATATATTTTTCTATGATAAAATTAACCAATATATTGGTTAATTTTATTTAATATTGTATCTGCACTAAACTCAAAATGCTTAAATAAATCTTTAGCTGGAGCAGATTCTCCAAAAGTATTCATTCCAATAATCAAACCTTCACTGCCAACATATTTGTACCATGAATCAGCAACCCCAGCTTCTATAGCAATTTTGTATTTTGCACTAGATAACACTCTTTGTTTATATTGACTATCCTGCTGATCAAACACAGTAGTAGACGGCATGGATACTAATTGAACTAATTTACCAGACTCAGCAATCAAACT
Source organism: Pseudomonadota bacterium (assembly GCA_030917485.1). Classification (GTDB taxonomy): domain Bacteria; phylum Pseudomonadota; class Gammaproteobacteria; order Burkholderiales; family UBA11063; genus Aquella. The sequence goes on along the minus strand of JAUPUP010000161.1, from coordinate 5,103 downwards.
TTCATAGACACTATAAGCCAATTCTACTTCAGAGCCGGTAGCAAAAATAGTTATATTCGGCATATCACTATTAGCCGCCAAAATATATCCACCACGTAAAATATTTGTGACCGCAGCATCGCCTCGAGGAATATATTTTAGATTTTGCCGCGAGAAAATTAAACACGATGGGGTTGAGCTGTGCGATAACGCACTACCCCAAGCCGCCATTGTCTCAACCGTATCACATGGACGCCATACCGCCATATTTGGAATTAAGCGTAATGTTGCTATCTGTTCAACTGGCTGATGCGTAGGCCCATCTTCACCTAGGCCAATAGAATCATGGGTATACACAAATATGGGGGCAATTTTCATTAAACTTGCCATGCGTAAAGCATTCCTGGCATATTCAGAAAACATTAAAAAAGTTCCGCCGAATGGTCTCATACCACCATGTAAATACATACCATTTAACATTGCCGACATGCCAAACTCACGCACACCGTAGCTGATATAATTACCGGTAAAATTATTTTCTTGCGATAATGTTTGAGCATTACTCCAGCGAGTTAAATTAGAACTAGTCAAATCAGCAGACCCGCCAATTAACTCCGGCAAAAACTTACTATAATATTCAATTGCGCATAATGACGCTTTTCTAGTTGCTATAGTCTGCGCTTTAGTCACTGCATCCTGCATTCCCAACTTGATTATTTCTGACCAATTATCCGGTAATTGGTGTAAATTTCGCCGTTCAAACTCTTTGGCTAATTCCGGATAGCGTAAGCTATATTGGGTGAATTTTTCACTCCAATCCTGTTCTAATTTTGCCCCACGAATTTTGCCGTCAAATTCCTGATAAACTTCATCAGGCACTACGAACGGTGGATACTGCCAATCTAATTGTTGTCGCACTAATTCAATCTCAACGCTTCCCAACGGCGAACCATGACATTCTTCCAACCCAACTTTATTGGGTGAACCTTTACCTATTTGAGTTTTACAAATAATTATGCTTGGCTTATTAATTTCCTGCTTTGCCCGAATAATTGCACTATCAACTGCGCTAATATCGTGCCCATCAATATTATCAAGCACCTGCCAACCATAAGCAGCAAAACGCTGCACAACATTTTCACTAAACCAATCTTTAACTTCACCATCAATTGATATTCCATTATCATCATATAAGATAATTAATTTACCCAAACCCAACGTGCCAGCTAATGAACATACCTCATGCGAGATACCTTCCATCAAGCATCCATCGCCCACAAAAACATAAGTGTGGTGATCAACAATATTTAAATTATCCCGATTAAATTCGGCAGCTAAAAGTTTTTCGGCTAAAGCCATGCCAACCGCATTGGCTAACCCTTGCCCAAGCGGGCCAGTGGTGGTTTCAACTCCATCTGTATAACCATATTCAGGATGACCTGGAGTTTTAGAACCTAGTTGGCGGAATTTCTGTAAGTCCTCAATGGTTACATCATAACCAGTTAAATGAAGCAAGCTGTACAAAAGCATTGAACCGTGCCCATTACTCAACACAAACCGATCGCGGTTGCTCCAGCTAGGATTGGCTGGATTATAGTGTAAATGATTTTTCCATAATACAACCCCAATTTCTGCCATTCCCATCGGCATACCTGGGTGTCCAGAGTTGGCTTTTTCAACACTATCCACAGACAATATTCGAACAGCATTCGCTAGGCGAGTATAATTAACCATATTTAAGATATTCCTTTATTTATTTGCACTCGCAATTTTAACACAATTGGCATCAATTAAGTTAAGCACATACTTATTTTTGACTAACCTTTTAAAATGCTAGTCTTTTAAATATATATTCGTGGTATTCTGTCATTAAAACCACATAAAACCTCATAAATGATGGTATTACATTTATCTGCTACGCTTGCCAGGGTAATTTCTTCATTCCCCTGGCATCCAATTAGTACAACTTCATCCTCAACCCGCCCTTGCCCGTTTGGTCCTATATCAACCAACAGCATATCCATGCAAATAGAACCGGCTACAGTATATTTTTTACCCTGAATCAATACCTCACCAATATTAGACAGTATACGTCGATAGCCGTCCCCATAACCAATTGGTACTGTAACAACCCTGGTATACTGCTTAGTTATATATGTTTGATTATAACTAATACCCTTGTCTTTATCTACCATTTTGGTATAAATTATGCGTGATTTTAAACTAAAGCACGGCTTAATCTGGTTTAATGGTGAAGTAATAATTTTATTGATTTTACGACTGGGAAAATACCCGTAACTTAGTATACCAGGGCGTACCATATCAAAATAAGCACCTGGATAATAACAGACCCCACCAGAATTAGCTAAATGACAAATAATGTCGGGGTTTATACTTTTAGCATAATCAACGATTGATTTAAAACTGGCAATTTGCTCAAGGGTAAAAGTTGGATCATCGCTGTCACTGCTGGCTAAATGTGAATAAACCCCAGTAATTTGTAGCTGTGGATAAAGCTGTACACATTCAAATAACCCTCTGGCGCTAGTTACTTTCACGCCCACTCGATTCATGCCGGTATCAATTTTTAAATGCACTCTGCACACCTGGTTAGTTGCTTGGCAGTGACTCGCTAATTGTTCTGCTTTATACTGTGACGATACCGTAATTTCTAAATTATTGGCAATCAGTCCAGCAATTTCATCCTTATTAAATGCACCAAATACTAAAATTGGTTTATCAATTCCATGCTGCCGTAGCGTTATCCCTTCATCCAGACACGAAACAGCCAAATAATCTACATAGGGCTGGGCTAATTTTGCAATGCCAACTAATCCATGTCCATACGCATTAGCCTTTACTGGCAAACATATTTTTGTTTTAGACATATGTGTCGCAAATGCTTGTGTTGTAAACACTTGTGTTTCAGACTTATGTCTGTTAGATACCTGAGCATCAATCTCTTTGCGTATAGCCTGCAAATTAGTAATAAACTGTTGAGAATCAATCTCAATTACTGTGGTATGAGACATGGTATATACTTTATTTACAATTCAACCGTTGCAATACCTCACTTTTGCCCAAAGTATAAATCACAGCATCAAATGAAGGCGTCTCTTTTACACCACATAATTTTAACCTTAACGGCATACCTAATTCGGGCATTTTCAAATTATATAGTTTACAAAAATCTTTAATTAATTGTTTAATTTCTGCTAATTCCCAATTATTAACTGCTGCGATACTATGGGCAAATTGATCTAAAATCCTCAACCCGTCTTCGGTAAGATACTTAGTCGCATCTTCAGCATTTACTTCTATTTTATGATAAAAATACCCACACTCAAATGCCAAAGCATTGATATTATCTGCTCGCGGTTTAACTATTTCTAAAATATCCACCAGCTTAATATGAGTTAATTCAGCCACCTTGTTTAACACTGTTTTACTGTAGTCAGTATCTTGATTCTGCCATGCTTCGAGAACTAGGCGCTCCAGGTCTTGATTGGCAGTTTGTTTAATATGCTGCGCATTCACCCAAAATAATTTTTTAATATCAAACCGAGCCGGTGAAGTAGATACATTATCCATATCAAACCATTGAATAAACTGTTCAAGACTGAATATTTCATCATCACCATGACCCCAACATAAGCGAGCTAGATAATTTAATAACGCCTGCGGCAAAATTCCCATATTTTTATATTGCATCACACTTACCGCATCAGTACGTTTGGACATTTTCTGGCCATCGTCGCGCAATATCATCGGTACATGCGCATAAATAGGCACATCGGCATTAAGCGCTTGTAAGATATTTATCTGCCTCGGTGTATTATTAACATGATCGTCACCACGTATTATATGGGTGATCTGCATGTCCCAATCATCAACTACAACACAAAAATTATAGGTTGGAGTACCATCACTTCTAGCAATAATTAAATCATCCAATTCAGCATTACTAACCTCAATCCGCCCTTTAACCAAATCCTGCCAAACTACACTACCACCCCTTGGGGTTTTAAACCTCACCACTGGAGCTACTCCAGGTTTAGCTACCGGATTGTGTAAGCAACGTTGATCATACTTGGGTTTTAAACCTTGCGCTTTTTGCTCTTCCCGCATCTGGTCCAACTCTTCTTTAGAACAATAACAATGGTATGCAAGCTGTTTATTAAGCAGCTCATCAATTACCTGCTTATATCTATCCATACGTAAGGTTTGATAAAACGGCCCTTCATCAACACCCAACCCCAACCAAGTCATAGCCTCCAAAATACTATCAACTGACTGCTGGGTAGAACGCTCCAAATCAGTATCTTCAATTCGAAGAATAAATTGTCCATTATGTCGCTGGGCATATGCCCAGGAAAATAGAGCTGTTCTAGCCCCACCGATATGTAAAAATCCAGTTGGAGATGGAGCAAAGCGAGTTCTAATCATTATAAAATTTTTCTTTCCTAAAAAATTCGCACTAATTCGCATCAACAGTTTCTGTACAATAGCGAAGGCTGATTAAATATTCAACTATTTATTGTAGCAGAAAGACAAATAAAATAAAAACTATTTTATTTGTAAAACTATGAAAAATAAATGAAAATGTGTTAAAATTACGATTATTAAGTAATTAAAAATAAAATAATCAGGGGTATATAGTGAAGGTGGTGCATTTGCTGGACAGTTTAAATCCAGAACAGTTGAGCGCAGTCACGCACGCGCAAGGTTCAATGCTGGTTTTGGCGGGTGCCGGTAGTGGTAAAACTCGAGTTTTAACTACTAGAATAGTTTGGTTAATCAAAGAAAAACATACCCAACCGGATGAAATATTGGCGGTTACCTTTACTAATAAGGCCGCCAAAGAAATGCTTTCTCGAGTTTCTCATCAACTGTCAATCGACGCTAAAAGCATGTGGATTGGCACATTCCATTCTATAGCTTTACGTCTGTTAGCCAAACACCACCGTGAAGCTGGTCTGCCTCCGTATTTTCAAATTTTAGATGCACAAGATCAATTAAATATTTTACGTCGGATTCTAAAAGGTAGCGGACTAGATGAGGATCGCTATTCAGCTAAAGAATTTCAGAAATTTATAAATCAACAAAAAGAAGCTGGGCTAAGAG
>JAUPUP010000160.1 GCA_030917485.1 Pseudomonadota bacterium | reverse complement strand
CTATTAAAAACATAGCAATGTTGTTGCTAATTTTACACCAAAAACTCTCTGAAGTGGTGGTCTAGTTTTCGGGGGTCATTATAGGATTCGTAGTAATTTGGAATTCTTTAATTAAATTTTAGCATCTAAGGCTATGCAATTATGGAGTGCTACATCTATTTGGTGGGCAAGGAATGGTACCGATGCATAGCCAGGATAAAATAATTTATAAATTTAAAATTGCAACATATGGTACAGCAGATAGGGAGTAATATAATTATGTTACATTTTGTTACTATTGTGGTGGTATAATAATTAGGTAACATACTGGAGTTGATTAACTCTTAAATGAAAATAAACATATGTGTCTACAGAAAGATTATCAATATTTGTTCATTTACCGACGAAAATGTTGATTGTATTTTAGCTGTCTTGGGTTGTGATATAAGAAGTAATCAATCTTATAAACTAAAAAAATACAAGTAAAATTTAGTTCTTATTGTGACAGATAAACCTGAGAAAAAATTAAAAAAGTCAGTTTTTCTTCTTTCAGATAGTCATGAGAAAATTAGTAAATTAGTGTTTGAATATGATAGTTATTCCGTGATATGAAAAGAAATAAACTTGTTATACCTGTTGTTAAGTGGGTTGGCGGTAAAAGGCAGCTATTACCAGAGCTCTTAAAATATATACCTGATAAATTTACGGAGTATTATGAACCTTTTGTTGGGGGCGGTGCTTTATTCTTTGCACTTCAACCAAAATCAGCCGTTGTGAATGATTCAAATTCTGAATTAATAAATGCTTATAAAGTTATAAAAGATCATGTAGATGGTTTAATTATTGATCTTAAAAAGCACCTTAATGATTCTAAATATTTTTATAAAATTAGAGAATTAGATAGAAATCATCTTGCGTATAATCAATTATCCCCTGTAGAAAAAGCATCCAGGCTATTGTATCTGAATAAAACATGCTTTAATGGGCTGTTCAGAGTCAATCAAGCCGGAGAGTTTAACTCTCCATTTGGTTCATATAAAAATCCAAATATAGTAAATGAAATTCATTTAAAAGCGGTTAGCAAGTATTTTAATTCTGCAAATATAATCTTTACAATTGGCGACTTTGAGAGTGCTTTAAAGGGTGTAAAAAAGGATTCTTTTGTGTACCTGGATCCGCCATATGATCCGATATCGACATCTTCAAATTTTACTGGTTATACGGCAGGTGGATTTAATATTCAAAAGCAGCTTAGGTTAAAAGAAGTTTGTGATAAGTTAAACACAGATGGCGTTAAGTTTTTACTGTCTAATTCAGCGACAGATTTTATTAAAAATTTGTATAAAGACTATAGAATTGAAATAGTAAAAGCTAAAAGATCAGTTAATTCTAATGCTTCTTTAAGAGGTGAAATTGATGAGGTTTTAATTAGAAATTATGACTGACTTAACCAAAAATGATGTTAGCTGGAATCATTTGTTTGAGCAATATGGGATTGTCGATGAAATTAGTAATTCAGGTAAGTTTGTAATAACTGCAACCCAAATTAATGAGGTCAGGGAAGCCAGATTAATGACAAAATTTGATAGTCGGTCAAATTTGCCACAAATATTTAGTGAACATAATCTATCAATTTTACCAATAACTAGAGGTAGCTATATAATAGCGCCTTTTGAAACTTATTGTATATTTCCTGAAAATATTGATACAGCAGATATTACATATCTATCATTTCCTGATCATATTCAAAGCCTGAACCCCCAAATAATTACTAGCGAAGCAATGGCAATGAATTGTGCTTATCTATCAAAGATGATTGATGATTTTGTTGGCGATGAGGGATTAGTGCCAACTATAAGTGGTAGGATGTCATCCAATGATTTTTCGTTTAATATTAATAATTTATCAACTCATGTTACAATGCCCGTCCAAGTACAAAGCTCTCAGATTGAAATTGATGGCTGCTATGAGGGGATAGAAACATTATCAATAATAGAAGCTAAAATGGCATTCTTGCGGGTGCGCAGCTCCACTAAAATAAAGTTACCCGCCAGAGTAGTAGCATCCATATTCTCATGCAATGATGCAAATATTAGCAATTGTTATAAATTATAACTGTGCCTGTTTTTCAATTCTTCTAATAAATTCATTTTTTGCCATCGCATATTGATTGCTATCAGTAAATTTAGGAGCAATATCTAATTTTAACGATTCGTACTCTTTTGCAATGTTTGGATGCAATCTTAAATAATCACGAAATAATAAATGGCGCAACCAGAATTCAGAATCATATTCAACTAGATGAATTTGATGTGTTCTTGCATTATGATTGTTTTTCTGAAAATATCGTCGCTCGGGCATATTATTCTCATATTCGCTAATATAGTCGTATCCCAGCGACTGAATTATTTTAGTTATATATTGATCGGCTATTGTTAAGTCTTTTACTCCAATCATAATATCTATTACCGGTTTAGCTTTAATTTCTGGAATTGCTGTGCTGCCAATATGCTCTACTATAATTTCCCACTCTTTTGTAGCATCCAAAAGCAATATTTTTTCTTGCTCAAATAAAAGTGGCCATGCTGTATTATACGGTTCTAAAATAATCATAATAAACTTCCGCAATAATGTTCTAAGCCGATTACATCGGTATCATTCTCTTCTGATGCATAAACCTCAAAGTAATTTTAGAGGCCAGCACGTTTAATTGTAGAAATTAACGTATCTTCGTCTTCCAGCATAGGTTCACGGATAGTAACCATACCCATGGCCAATTCTTTCATAATTTATAACTTTGGTTTTTGATAAAGCTTATCCCGTAAATTTAAAAATGGTTTTTCAATAAAAATATATAAAGCCCAACCACCGAAAAGCGAAACCGTTGCCGTGCAAATAAATATTGGTGCATTGGTATTTGTAACCAAATTATACTTTATAATATTTTTAGTTAATTTTGAATACTTTTTTCGATGTCCAATTTTGACTATTTTGGCAATTAATACACACCAACTAAAATAATTCTGAATGACTGCCCATTCTTGCCAGGTAAAGTACATCGTCTTTAATCTTATATATCAATAGCCAATCCGGTTTAATATGCAATTCATGGTAACCTTCATAGTTTCCACTTAACTTGTGATTGCAGCAGCTTATAGGTAATTCAGCGTCGTTTAACAATAACTTAATTATTTCTTCAAATGATTCAAACTTTTTCCCTTGTGCCCTAGATTTTTTTACATCACGTTTGAATGCATTGGATTGTTTAATTATTAGCACTTAGTCATTTTCCCACATTGTTTTTAATTCTGCTAATGTTACATCTTTGCCTTTGCCACACTCCAATTCTGCTATAGCTTCTCTTGTTTCACTATTTGGAATTTTTGTGCTATATCTCACAGAAAATGGTATTTCACGCTCTATAACAACTGTACGTAAAAACACACGCACTGCCTCAGATATGGTTAATCCCATCTCCTTTAACAGCAACTCTGCTTCTTTTTTTAAATTTTCACCAAGCGCAATATGTATCTGGCCAGATTGAACATTTTTTTTAGTATTTAACATTTGTATTGCCTCCCACCGCAAGATGCTTACAAGGTATATTATACCATATATCTATATAAAACATACAATACGTATACAAATTAATCATAACCATTATTCAGCAATATAAGTTTGTTTAAAAAAATATAAATCAAAATAAAATATTAGAGTTCTTTTGAAACTAAAATATATATTAATTAAATCAATTAATTAGATTTTAAAGATGGTTGGTTTCAAAAGAGTCCTATTATACAAAAAATTATTTAAAGAAAAATTTGATAATTTATAGAACTGGATTATCAATAGATTAGATGCAATTCGTTATTAAATTTTCGTTACTACTCAGAGGTTACTGCCAGCATATGCACGAAAGAACAAGGAATAAGTTAAACAAAGCAACCGCAATGTACAACAAGTACATGAGGATTGCGAAAACGCAGTTTCTGCGGTTACCTTATCCATGTTTCTTATGCCGCAAGTACCTACTTTAACTGTATGACACAGTTATAAGTGATATAGGCTGAGTAGTAACAAATTTTCAAAAGAAAGTTTATAATAAGTGTGACTAAAAAAACGTATAGCTCAACAGAGAAAGCTAAAATTGCTTGAAAACAATAAAAGATGAATTAAGCATTGGAGTAGAATCTAAAGCTGCGATGTGAAATACAACAATTTGCTTACCCAGTTATCTAACATATGGTTAAAATTGCTATCGTTGGCATTAACATTATTAGTAATAACTACTACAATGTATTTAGTGCCATCTTTGGCATAAAAATATCCAGAATAAGCGCGTGTGTCATTTAAAGTTCCAGTCTTAAACCGGACTTTGTCGCCAAAATTAGTAAAATTGTGTTTAAGAGTCCCTTCTTCCCCAGCTCGCGGAAGCGTGTTTTCAAAATTGACGCTATTAGCTGAGTGCGCCATTAGCCATAATAAGTGTGCCATATTATCTGCACTCATATACTCGGTTCTAGATAGTCCAGCGCCGTTTTCTGCTTTAAATTTGTTATTTAGCAAGTTATTTTTTTGCATATAGTCAGTATAGACCTGTTTTGCCTGTTTATATGTGTCATTATTGGATGTGGTGTAAGCTCCTAAACTGAGTAAACTTGTCTCAGCAATTAAATTTACACTATAGTGGTTCATATAAATTAGGGCATCTTCCAAACTTTGTGAACTATAATCGTAAACTAATTTAGCTGAGTTATCTTTGTCGGTAAATTTAGCATATTTTAGCCTGCCACTAAAACTCAGGGATAAGTCATTAAGCGCTTGCGAAAGTGCCATTAATACATAATCTTCATGTGGCAACAGATTAAATTCTAGTTTTATATTATTGCAGGTTGGTGAAATTTTACCCGCAAACACAATGTTTTTGTTTTTAAAACTTACCATTTTACTCAGATCTGGACATGCTTTAAGCGATCTATTTAGGCTGAGTTTATTGATTATACTATATTGATATAGATTACTATTGATAGTGATTTTATGTTTTTTATTAATATGAATAATAAATTGCGATATATCACTATCCACCATGAACCCATTAGGTAGTGTAGTATCAATATCATAGTTTTCGACTTTAAGCATAGAATAAGTAGGCAGACTATTGAAGATGGTGTTGTCAATAATAAGATCACCCTTGATGGTGTGAATCTGCATGTCTTTTAATTTACCAAGAATTTCCCGCAGTGCGCGCTCGTCAAAGGTTGGGTCGCCACCGCCGACAATATACAGGTTACCGTTTAAAGTGCCGTTATCAATGCTTCCAGTATAATATAATTTAGTATGCCAATGAAAGTCAGGGTGTAGTTCCTGCAAGGCTGCAGCCGCAGTGATTAGCTTCATATTAGATGCAACCAAGCGCGGGGTGGATGAGTCATATTGATAAACTATGTCTTGGGTTTGATTATTCATTACGATAGCTGATATATTGTGTACTAAGGATTTAGGAATTGCTGGTGCGCTTGGAGTAACTGCAGGTGTTGCAAAGCTGAACGCGTAAATAATCAGGAAAGCACAAACTTGGATGAAATATCTTAAATACTTTGTTGTTAAATTCATACGATTTTTTAATTAGTTATCCGAAAATTACACAAACTTTTATCTGACATTTTAAATTTATATCACGTAAATTTACCACAGCTTTATTCATGCCTTAGGTAGAGTAACCCCAACTTGCCCCATATATTTACCATTCCGATCTTTGTACGAGGTTGTGCACTCTTCGTCAGACTCAAAAAACAATACCTGAGCCACACCCTCATTGGCATATATTTTAGCTGGTAATGGAGTGGTATTGCTAAATTCTAAGGTTACATAACCTTCCCATTCTGGTTCAAATGGAGTAACATTCACGATAATACCGCATCTAGCATAGGTTGACTTACCTAAGCAGACCGTCAACACATTGCGCGGAATTCTAAAATATTCAATAGTCCTTGCTAAAGCAAATGAATTAGGCGGGATAATACAATAGTCAGCAGTTATTTCAACAAAGTTTTTAGTGTCAAAATTCTTGGGATCGACTATTGTACTGTTAATGTTGGTAAAAATCTTAAATTCATTGGCGCAGCGAATATCATAGCCATAGCTTGAAGTGCCATAAGAAATAACCTTATGCCCGGCATGACTACGCACTTGTCCTGCTTCAAATGGTTCTATCATTTTATGTTCTTCTGCCATTTTGCATATCCACTTGTCAGATTTTATTGCCATAATTACTTCCTGCCATTATTTATTATCATTTATTATCATCGGTCATTATAATTTTTTATTTTGCTATTTTTTGTTGCTTACATGAGCTTTTGCTTTATTAGTTGGTTTAGGTTTATTAACCATGTTGTTATTTGCTTTTACCTTACTGCTTTGCTTAGTTCCAGAAAAATTAGTTTTTCTAGAACCATTATTGTAAGTTTGACCATTACCTGCTTGACTATTATCTGCTTGAACATGCTTGCGACGAGATTTATAGGCTTTAGTATTATTTATATTTGTTGTGTTATTTGCCGATATATTATTTGCTGCCATATCATTTAATGCTTTGCTGTTTACGGCTTTGTTCACGATTTTATCATTATTTCCCGCTATATTTAACTCCAGAGAGTTCATTACTTCAGCAACTTCTGATTCATCTAATTCATAATATTGTCCACGTTTTAAACGCGGCGGTAAGCTAATTGGTCCAAATCGTGTACGAATTAGTCGGCTTACTGTCAAATTAAAATATTCAAACATCCGCCGTACTTCACGGTTACGACCTTCTTTTAAGATGATTTTATACCAACAATTTTTACTATCTTGACTTTGATCAGCTAATTTCATGATATCCGAAAAATTAGCCATCCCATCATCCAGCTTGATTCCAGTTTTAAGTTGTTTTAATTGTTCTGAAGTTAATTCATTTCCATATACTCTGACTGAGTATTCCCGTTCAAGTTCATAGCGGGGGTGGGTAAAATGATTAGCTAAGTCGCCAGAAGTGGTAAAAATTAACAGTCCGCTAGTATTAAAATCAAGCCGTCCGATAGCTACAAAACGCTTGTTTTTAAGTAGTGGGATTCTATCAAAAACGGTTTGGCGACTTTTAGGATCAGATCGAGATATAATTTCACCTTCGGGTTTATGATAAATAACAATCCTGGCTAAGCGATCCTGCCATTTGATAATAATAGCCCGCCCCAATACACAAACTTTATCTTGAGGACATAGCATTAAGCCCAGAGTTGCAATTTTCCCGTTTACTGTTACATGACCCTCAGTAATTAAGCTGTCGCAATGACGCCTGCTGCCAGCGCCAGACATCGCTAGCGCTTTACTAATTCTTATGCTTTTATCTGGCGATAGTTTAATCCGCTCTTCTCTAATCCTTCGATTAGTAATTTGCTGCTGCTTGTTGGGGCGGCTTAATTTTAATCGTTTAGCTTTTTGAGATAACTCCTTAAATGCGGTTGTGTCCTTAAATGCTGTTGGATTTGAACCATGTTTGGATGATTTAGCTTTACCGGTAGTTGACGCAGACTTCTTAGCTGATGCAGTCTTAGCTAATTTTACTGCAGGCTTTTTGCCTCCAAGCATTATTTGTTTGAGTGTATCTTTTATATTAAAGCGCATGTGATTCCTTAACCAGGTTAATTAATTGTTGGTTTTGCCAAAATTTATATTTATAGCCGGATTTTATTGTTAATTTTATAGTGTTTTGTTTCTGCGGAATTAAAATATTCAATTCTTTAATTTGTCCAAGTTGTGTATTTAAAGCCAACCATAAAGTTTGATCTAGCTGCTGCAGTTTATCCATCCAGCTGAATCCATCACGATAACAACATGGGTAATATAGATTATCAATAATAATCAGGCTGTTATTTTCAAATGCCGTATTAATCGAGTCCGGTATGAGACTAATTTTATCGGAAGAAATCCTAGCAGAGGTAATTTTAGCATGGCTAATTAGTTTGGTTAGATTATTTGCATAAATTTTTGAATAAGAAGTTAATAATGTTTGGTTAATATTTTTATTCCATAGCCATAAACTATTAACGCTTAAAGAGCCGTTACTAAGCCGTTGTTGGTTTATAGATAAATTATATAACAGCATTTGAATTTCATTAATTATTTTATTAAGTAAAATACCATTGCTGTCTCGTGGCATATAATCATTAATATCTTCGCCAATAATGTCTAAAATTGGATAAAATTGATTATTGTCTAATAAGCCAATGTCTAAGTTATGACAAAAAAGCCACATGTTTTCAGTTAAGTAGTGGAGCTTAATTTCACTATTGAAGTGAGCGTTAACGCTATCTATGATTGATTGACATTCTGTTTCATTTAATTGAAGCAATTCCGATTCAGAGATTTGCAGGCAATCACGGTTAAGGCGTAAATGAGTAGGTTCAGCGATGAGAAATCCGGAGTATTTAGCAGAATAATTGCTGGTTATGCTGCATTTTTCTGTTTTAGCAACTTCTTGCGCAGCAAGTTTTTGCGTAGCAATTTGTTGCATAACCAGTCCTTGTGCGTAATCTCCCTGAATGTCATCTAAACTATAAATTAGTTCACCATAACTGCCAGGTATTATTGACATTTTGGCGTGTTTGAGGATTTTTGCCAAATTGTCCAATTTGATTTTGGGGTATAAATAGTCAATATCCCCTACGTCTTGCCAGAATAATCCAGGTATGGCAATAGTTAGCTTGTCTATCTTGGTATTTCGTTCCATTTATCTTATTTCATTCATTCATTCATTTTATTTATTCGTTTATTTGTTTGTTTTTCCTTTTCCTTGTAATCGGAATTAGGTTTAGTTTAAATTATTCGTTTCTAAACAGTCTATTAAGATAAAATTATCTGCCCGCTGAATACTTCAATTGCAGGACCAGTCATTATCATTTCCCCTCTGCTGTTTTGATTTAATTGTAATGATCCACCTTGCATTTCAACATTTATATCGTGATTATCCATACCCAGCGGAAATATATTTATAAAATTTTTATCGCTTTTACCACCTACTGGTAAATTACCTACCAGATTTTTAGTTATTGCAAAGGCAGCAGTTGCAGTAGCTCCAGTGCCACAAGCAAGGGTAAATCCGCAGCCACGCTCAAAAGTGCGTAACTTAATAGTGTTGCGGTTTAGTATAACATAGAAATTTACATTTATGCCTTCAGGAAAGAGCGCCGAATTTTGAAGGCATCTGGCGGTATTGATAAGCTCCGCAGTGTTATCCAATGCTTGATTATCAGGTAATTCTACCATTATGTGCGGATTGCCAACTGAGGCAATACCAAAAGAAATTATTTGGTTTTGAATATGCAATTGATAAGCATTGTCTAGGTTTAATTTGTGCAAAAATGGCAGTGATTCTGGATTAAATTGTGGGATGCCCATATTTATACTGATAACGTTATTATTGTTATTGCCCTTATTATTGGCGCAGTCATCGGTATTTTTATGCTCAGTTTCTTCGTGTTTAGTATTATTACCCATGACATTTTTATACCCAGTAATTAAGCGGTCATGAATAGATAGTGTTATTGATGGTTTATTAATTTTATGATGATTATACAAATAGCTAATTACACACCTAGCACCGTTACCACAATGTCCTGCTGTGCTTCCATCGGCATTAAAAATCTGGTACTTAAAATCAGCTTCCGGAGTGTCGCTGTGTTCAATGAATAAAACCTGATCGCAACCAATGCCGATTTTTCTATCTGCTAAAAACGATATTTGTTTTATTACAGTAGCTAGGGCTTGGTCATAATCATGGCTGTCGTTGGTGTTGTAATTTTGCCGAGTGAAATCGAATACAATAAAATCATTGCCCAGTCCGTGCATTTTGGTGAAAGATAAAGGAGTATTCATAGTTTTTTGTCTTTGTTATTGACGAGTCGAATTTAATTAGGTAAATTGATTTTAAGGTTCAAGTTTATTTGTTCTGTTTTGAGATAGTTTTCAATGTATAGCAAATCAACAAATTATAAAAACATTTTTGTAGCTATAGCCTGGCTGTTTGTTAGCCAAACAATTCTGCATGACTTCCAATTGCTACAAGTGTAATGCTTTCATTATCAATCTTGAAGTAAATTAGCAAATCATCTGAAGATAAATGCAGTTCCATCATTCCATTTTTCAAATCGTTTAAACCTAATTCTAGAAAATTTTTTTGGGTTAATGTTTTTTTAACTAAATGGCGAACATATGAACTAACGCTAAAACCCAAATCATTTGCTTTGGCTTGTAATTTCATGCCCTAATTCGTCATCAACTGTGAATTGAACCCTCATTTTTTCTATCCTTTTTCCATCTTATTACATCATTATAGGTTATTTAGATGTAAATGTCAATTGAGCCCGTAAAGTGTTAAGTTGAATTTAAAATGTCATCTGGTTGAAAGTTGAAATATTGTGGGCTGATTATTGTTTACTACTACTAATAGTGGGTGTGCATATTTGGGCGGTAACATTATTTATACACAGATTGAATAATGCAGTTGGTTAATTTAGTGCTTTCAGTGTTTATATTTTCGAATACAACCAGGTCTTTTAATTGGATTACTTGTAGTCCAGAATAACCGCAGACATTAATGTAATTAAATGGGGTAGTATCCATAGCTGCATTAAAGCTGATGCCGTGGTATGTGCAGTTTTTTCTCACTTTTAATCCGATAGATGCAATTTTTTTACCATCCACGTATACACCAGGTGCACAACGATCACCATTGGCATTAATGCCAACGCTGGCCAGATAATCAACTATGCCTTGCTCTAAGCGTATAACCAGTTCGCGAATAGATAAGCCAAGACGCTTTATATCAATTAAAGCATAGATTATGATTTGTCCTATTCCATGATAGGTTATCTGCCCGCCCCTGTCTACCCGAATAATTGGAATATTGTGTACTTTATTTAAAATATGTTCTTCACGTCCGGCAACTCCTAAAGTAAATACTGGATTATGCTGCAAAACCCAATATTCGTCACGAGTTTCATGGCTACGATTTTCGGTAAAGCTTTTCATTTCCTGCCACGTGGTTTGATAATCTGTAATTCCCAGATTTTTTATAGAATATGCTATATTTGTCATACTAAATTCATCTTAATTTATATAATTTATACTATATGCCATAGATAGTTTATAAGGTTACTTTAACTAATTGATGATTATTCAATGCTTGATAAATCTGATCTAATTGTTCCTGTGAATGAGCCTCTATAGCTGCGCTAATTGATAAATAATTACCCTTATTGCTGGGTTTGACAACCACGTCAGTTTCAGGATTGAAAGAGTTACTGAGCGATGCAATAATCGCGACTACTTCGGCAACAAATTGTTCATTATTAATGCCCATTATTTTTATGGTATACGGACATGGAAAAGATAATAAAGTGTCAGGTTTAGCCATTTAGATATTCTCCCGTATGCAGCTCTTACTCTAATTGTAGTAAGTGTTGTAAGTGGTTTATGCTAAGGTCTTCGAGTAATTTATTTATAATGCCTCAATTTGAGACAGGGTTAATCCGGTATAGGATGATATTTCTTCAGCAGACATTCCAGATTGCTTTAAACGTATGGCTATACTACGTTGAGTATCCTCAGTTCCCTGAGCCACACCTTGAGCCACACCTTGAGCCACACCTTGAGCAACGCCTTGAGCAACGCCTTGAGCAACGCCTTGAGCCATTCCTTGAGCCATTCCTATCGCAATGCCTTGGGCTTTGCCAGTTTCAAGTGCATAATCCATACGAGCTATCGCGTCCATATTCATTTTTTCCATACGCTCATACTGCATTAATTCTTCTTCAGTCCAGTTGTGCGCTTCAAGTATATTATATGCACGCTCAATTACTTTACTTTGATCGGTAATGGAAGATAAGAAATTACGCATATTGTTGGGTTCGCTTGCATGTTTAAAGAAATAACACCATTTATCTTCATAGGTTAGTAATTCTTCCGGATTAGTTTTGGTAAACTTGGGTAATTCAATAAAAGTAAATGAGAAATCCTTCAAATCTCTGGCATAAGTTTGTGTATCTAAAACTTCATGGGTTGAACGATAGTATTCTTTATCAGGGAACATTGTAAAATCAAGTATTGCTAAAAAAATTACTTCTTTTAGTTTTTCATACTTATATCCTTCCTTGGCTTGTGTACTATATGCTTTGGCTGCATAATACTGTGCACGTTTTTCAAAACCTTTTTGCCCAGATACCTGCATTTCTACAATATATTGAATACCGCTATTATCAAGACATAATACATCAAGTATACTTTCCTTACTTCCAGCTATTTCGGGTAATTGGTTTGGGTTAACAATAGTTACATCAGTTATGGCATTTTTATCGCTTTTGTGAAGTACATCATTAAGAAAATGAATTAATATGTCTTTATTTTTAGTTTCGCCAAAAATTTTTTTAAAGGCTATATCATTAGTAGGGCTTAAACATTGGATCATTTTTATTTCCTTTTAAATTGCAACTACTTCGGCAACAAATTGTTCATTATTAATGCCCATTATTTTTATGGTATATGGACATTGGAAAGATAATAAGGTGTCAGGTTTAGCCATTTAGATGTTCTCCTGTATGCAGCGCTGTATCTAATTGTGGCAAGTCTTGTAGCGAGTTGATGCTAAGATCTTCGAGTAATTTACTGGTTGTACCCAACAATTCTGGTTTACCGGGTACTTGTTTATATCCGATAACCTCAATCCAACCACGCTCATTAAGGGTCTGAATTGTATTGCTATTTACTGTAACTCCACGAATTTCTTCAATTTCACCACGGGTAATTGGTTGTTTGTAAGCAATAATTGCTAGGGTTTCCATAATACTGCGTGAATATTTAGGCGGTTTTACCGCATGGAGTTTATTAACATACATTTGATATTCAATTTTGGAACGAAAGCGGTATGCATCGGCAATTTTTACTAATTCAATCCCAGAGTTCAGGTACTTGTGCTGCAATTGGATAAGCAAGCTTTCAACAATATGTTGTGAAATATTATCATCAAAGATTTTCATAAGCTGAGCAACTGTAATCGGAGATGATGCAGTTAGTAAACATGCCTCAATGATATCAATTATTTGAGTTTCACTATTTTTATCATGGTAATTTTGATCTATATTCATGAATATTTGTACTAAATCCTGATTAAACACAACATGATTATACGATATTTTTTTATTTCTTAATATACTTCTTTTCTAACCTATAAATCGCATAGAGTTAAAATCATTTAATATTAATCATTATACTTGTATTGCTAGCTATGCTTAGTCCAACCAAACCTTCTTTGGCGAGTTCTAAAACAGCAATAAAATTTACTACTATATGTGAAATAGTTGCCGTTTCACTAAATAAAGAAGTGAACTCTATATGCTTTAAGGCAGTTAATTTGCGTAAAATAGCGGTCATATATTCTCTAACAGAGAGTTCTTCGCGTTTGATAATATGTGGTGCGCTTTTACTATGTTTTAGTAATAAATTATGCAAAGCCCGACTTAAGTCAGCAATTGTTACTTTTGGGGAAATTTTAATTTCTTCATTGGGTAGAGTGTCAATCCACCAAAAGTTACGTCCAGCAACGGGTAGTGCGTCTAAACTTTTTGCTGCTTGCTTAATTTTTTCATATTCTAATAGGCGGTTAATTAATTCTACTCTAGGATCAAGTTCTGATTCATTATCAATTGCTTGAGGCGGTTTAGGTAATAACATGCGAGATTTTATTGATAACAGCATTGCTGCCATTAATAGATATTCTCCTGCAAGGTCAAAATTCAAGGTTTGCATATTATTTATATAATTTAAATATTGATCAGTAATTTTAGTAATAGGGATAGTTAAAATATCTATATTTTGTTTGCGGATTAAATATAATAACAAATCCAGAGGGCCTTCAAATTCTTGCAGGAAAATTTCTAGATATGCTGGATCAATATATAAATCTTTAGGTAATTCGCTATATTCCTGATTATTTATTTTAGCAGTAATTTGTGTCATCATTGTTATTCTTTTGCTGGATGCAAACTCCGTAATATATGATCTTATATATAATACAACGCAATATTATCATAATATGGCTGATAATGCTTGTTGGGCAGCTACAGTAATTTGATTAAAATTATTTTGTTTAACTAACTCATCAGTAACTAAAAAAGAACAGCCTACTCCTACTACGTTTGGCAAGGATAAATATTTTTGCATATTATCCAAATTAATTCCACCAGTTGGACAAAATTTAACCTCAGAAAATGGAGCGGCTAGACTTTTTAGCGTAGAGCAGCCATTATAACTTTCAGATGGGAAAAATTTTAAATACTTGAACCCCAGCAGCAGCGCTTGCATAATTTCGCTGGGGGTAACTGCTCCGGGTAAAAATGGTATATCATAAGTTAGGTGAACAGCAGCTAATTTGCCCGTGAGGCCTGGAGATACAATAAATTTAGCATCATGGTCTACGGCACGATGGTATTGTTCATCATTCAACACCGTACCGGCGCCGACTATCATTTCTGGAACTTCTTGGGCAATAGTTTTAATAATAGCTAAGGCATTTGGAGTTCTGAGCGTTACTTCCATTATGGATATACCACCGAGTAATAAAGCACGGGCAATTGATACCGCTTTATTTACGTCGTTTAAAACAATTACAGGTATAATTTTATTGTCTTGAAATAGTTGTTCACAAGTTATAGCATGTATCATTGAGAGCTCCTCAAAATATTTGATATTCTAAATATTATAAATTAAAAGCTATATTGTACCCTAAATTATTGAAAATTTACAATTAATACCCATATGTATTGTATGGATAATTTTAAACAGGTTCTACGTAAATAATAGAAAACTATAGAATTATAAGATTATAGAAGGAGTCTAATGAAAATGAGATTTGATAAATTAACTACTAAATTTCAAAGCGCTTTGGCTGAAGCGCAGGCTTTAGCGTTGAAGAATGACAATGCTTATATTGAGCCAGGACATTTATTATTATCAATGCTCAAAGAAGAAAATTCAACTATTGCTAGTGTATTAGCTAAGGTTGGGGTTAATATAGCCCCAATTAAGCAAGAGTTAAACCTTATAGTTGAGCATTTACCTAAAGTATCCGGTACTGGAGGTGAAATAAATGTGTCACGGGATCTAAATAATTTACTTAATGTTACTGAAAAAATTGCCCTCAAACTTAATGATGAGTATATTGCTTCAGAATTATTTTTATTGGCTTGCCTTGAAGATAAAGGTGCGGTTGGGCAGCTATTTAAGAAACATAATGTTAAATTTGCTGAAGTTAATAAAGTAATTATGGATTTACGTGGTGGGCAGAATGTTACTAACCAAGAAACTGAAAGCCAGCGCGAGGCATTAAAAAAATATACAGTTGATTTAACAGAAAAAGCACGCATGGGTAAGTTAGATCCAGTAATTGGCCGAGATGATGAGATTCGTCGCACTATTCAAGTATTGCAGCGCCGGACTAAAAATAATCCGGTATTAATTGGCGAGCCAGGCGTGGGAAAAACTGCTATTGTGGAAGGTTTGGCTCAGCGTATAATTAATGGTGAAGTACCGGAAGGGCTTAAAAATAAACGTTTGCTAATCCTTGATTTGGCAAGTTTGTTAGCCGGAGCTAAGTACAGGGGGGAATTTGAGGAACGTTTAAAGTCAGTGTTAAATGAATTATCTCAGGATGAAGGCAGCACGATAATTTTTATTGATGAAATTCATACTCTAGTTGGCGCTGGAAAAGCTGAAGGTGCTATTGATGCGGGCAATATGTTAAAACCGGCATTGGCACGCGGTGAATTGCACTGCATAGGCGCTACCACCCTAGATGAATATCGCAAAAATATTGAGAAAGACCCAGCTCTTGAGCGTCGGTTTCAGAAGGTGCTGGTACAGGAGCCGTCTGTCGAGGATACTATTGCTATTTTGCGCGGGTTGCAGGAAAAATATGAAATCCATCATGGAGTGGAGATTACTGACCCGGCTATTGTCGCTGCGGCTGAGTTATCGCACCGTTATATCACTGATAGATTTTTGCCAGATAAAGCAATTGATTTAATTGATGAAGCAGCCTCTAGGATTAAAATGGAAATTGATTCAAAACCTGAAAGTATGGATAAACTTGATCGGCGCTTAATTCAGCTAAAGATTGAGCGCGAGGCAGTAAAAAAGGAAACTGATGAGGCAAGTAAAAAACGTTTAGAACATATTGAGGAAGAAATTAGCAAGTTAAGCAAGGAATATGCTGATTTTGAGGAAATATGGAATAATGAAAAAGCAATGGTGCAGGGTACGCAAAGCATTAAAGATGAGCTAGAAAAAATTAAAAATGAAATTGAAAATTATAAACGCAAGGGTGACTGGCAGAAGGCGGCTGAGCTCCAATACGGCAAACAGCCTGCGCTTGAGGAGAGGTTAAAACACGCCGAAAAAGGTGAACATAAAGAATTACAATTGCTTAGAACTGAGGTTGGGGCAGAGGAAATTGCCGAAGTGGTATCACGTGCAACGGGTATTCCTGTGAGTAAAATGCTTGAGGGTGAGCGAGACAAACTTTTGCGCATGGAAGAGTTTTTGCATACCAGAGTGGTTGGACAAAATGAGGCGGTAACAGCAATTGCTGATGCAATTAGGCGTTCGCGTTCGGGATTGTCTGACCCAAATAAGCCATACGGTTCGTTTTTATTTTTAGGTCCAACCGGGGTGGGTAAGACTGAGTTGTGTAAAGCTTTGGCTAATTTTTTATTTGACAGTGAAGAGCACCTAGTGCGTATTGATATGTCGGAGTATATGGAAAAACATAGTGTATCGCGCTTAGTTGGTGCGCCTCCCGGGTATGTTGGTTATGATGAGGGCGGATATTTAACTGAGACTGTGCGACGCAAACCGTATAGCGTTATTTTATTAGATGAAATAGAGAAAGCTCACCCAGATGTTTTTAATATTTTACTTCAAGTGTTGGATGATGGGCGTTTAACTGATGGGCAGGGCAGGACGGTAGATTTTAAAAATACTGTGATTGTAATGACTTCGAATATCGGCAGTCAACAGATTCAGGCTATGCGAGATAATTCGTATGAAGAGGTTAAATTAGTAGTTATGGAAGACATTAAAACCTATTTTAAACCAGAGTTTATTAATCGGATTGATGAAATTGTAGTATTTCATGGTTTAGATAAGGAGCAAATTAAGCAAATTGCTAAAATTCAGTTGGCAACATTGGGGCAACGATTGCTTAAGCTTGGCATGGCGTGGCAAATCAATGATGAAGCATTAACTTATATCAGCAATGTTGGGTTTGATCCGGTATATGGTGCACGTCCATTAAAACGAGTTATTCAACATGAGCTAGAAAATCCACTTGCTCGCGCAATTTTGGGTGGTCAGTATGCCAGTGGGCAAACTATATCTGTGGAGTTGAAAGATAACAAATTGGCCTTTGTGGCAGCCGGATAATTCGTTAGTTATGTCGTTAATTATGGCTTAAGAGTAGTAATTATGACTTAAGAATTTGTGGTGCTAAAAGCAATATATGTAAGGTATGTACCGGCTGTTGTTGGGTTAACAATTCCTTGAGGTATCAAGTTATTACAATTAATTAGAAAGCCGGATTCACCGATGTTACACATGGTGTAGCTGTATCCTGTAGATTCTCCGGCAGGTCCAATCTCATTGGTAATATAGATGTAACTGCCATTAACTGCAATACCCGTAGGACTATTTAACTCTCCTGGGTAAGTTTGTTGAGTTGAGCAAGCGCTTAACCTACCATCAACTGGACTAACGCTACACAGCGTATAAGCTGATTGGAGTTGTAGCGTACCTCCACCATGAGAACCTGAATCAGCGAAATACGCATAACCATTATTTATTATCATTTGTCTAGGGCCACGTGGCTCAACGTTGCCGCTGCCCATTTCTAAGCTTTCGAACTGGCAGTTATTTAAACCCCCGCTTTCAGAGTCAACATTGCTGCAATACATATAGCCATCATCAATTTACACAGCAACATTAATTCCATCAATGAGCATTGAACCGCAGTGTATAGAGCTATGAGGGTTGTAATCGTCACTAATATATCGAATGTTTTGATATATTTGCTTCAAATTACCAGAAATGGTTAGATTGTCAACGAAAAATTGAATTTCACCATTATCAACCCATAAACCGCTTGCCCCAACTGAATAATCTCCGGTTACCATATTTATTCCATGCCCAATAGTTTCAATGATAATCATACCTTGATGCAGTTTATTTGCTAATTGAGCTATATCGCCGCTAAAATTAGAGTTGACTAGCAAATTATGATTGCCACCGGCATTGCCAGTTGTTATCATACCTAATTTTCTAGCAGAATAACAATTAAGTATGTATCCATTAACTTTACCATCTTGAACTAGGTTGCGTCTAGCGACATTGACGCCTTCACCATCAAAATAGCAACTGGAATTACCTTTATTAATAAACGGATCCTCAATAATATTTACCCAGTTAGGGAATATTTGCTGATGCATAGAATCATTTAGAAAACTTAAACGTCGAAATAAGTTATTACCGCTAATGGCGCCGATGTAGCTGCCAATTAGCGATTTAGCAATACTGGATTCAAAGATAATTGAATATTGCCCAGATTTATTAAGCTGCCCTTTATTTAGGCGGCGTAGGGTTCGGTATACTGCAGTTTTTGCTAGATTACTATCATCAATTAACTCGTGATAATCCCTGCTATTATCATACCATCCATCAGTTTGCATACCATCGGTGTTTTCGCCAATTAGGCTGATGCTTGAACTATAACGAGTGGTTTTATAGCCTAAATTTAAGCCGTTAGTATTAGCAATTGCAAAATTATATTGACCATAACTAATTGATGCTCCATCCGATGCTTTAATCTTGTTACTTTGAGCGAGACTAATATTTTCAATGTTTTTTGCCCGATTAATCAGTTCTTGGTTGGATACGAAATATGGATTATATAAATTTAACTCTAGTTCAGGAGGCGTAGATGTACAAAGAAAGTCTTTCTCGGCAATACCATTGTATTGGTCTGCTTCGGTATGTTTAGCGATGCTCAGTCCTTGTTGAATTATTTCATCAATATTGTGTGGGTTGATTTGGCTGATGCTAATAGAGCCACGGTTGTGTCCTACATAGACACATAATGTCAGTGAACTAGAGTAGCTGGTTTCGAAATTTTCAACATTGCCACTAAGTATATCTACTCCCGTAGAAATGATTTCATTTACCTCGATTTGCGCACTGGTTGCACCCAATTTTAATGATTTATCTAAAATTTGTGTGGTGATAGCGCTTAATTGATGTTGTTCGTATTCAAAAGTTAATTGAGTCATCGAGCGTCCTTAGGTTTTGTATGTTTCACAATAGAAGTCGTCTTACTTATTATATCTATCAACTTACTTTAATTGATTAGCGTAAGCCGGATTAAGCGACAATTAGTATAGCATAGTTGAGTGGGACAAAGCCATGCTAAATTAACCCTTTCAACAACTTACACCGGGGAATTATGTACCATAATGATTAGAAACGGTTTGCCCTGTGCAGGTATCCTATGTGGTAAAATATCGTTATGAGACGATACAGAAAGTACTAAATGTCCCTAACCCATTATATAACAGGTGTGTAAATTGTATTTGACCTCCTCACCGCCATAAATAGGCGATGATTCCTACGCCATGATACAGCAAATCTCTGCATCTGGTTCAGTGGGTTCCTGCTTCAACGTATCATATCTGGCTAAAGTAGATGCTACT
>JAUPUP010000159.1 GCA_030917485.1 Pseudomonadota bacterium | reverse complement strand
TATTATTTACAGTGGTTCGCAACATCCTCCATAAATCCGGCATTAAAAAATCTGGATTACACATTTTTAGGCACACTTTTGCGCGCAGCTTAGTTGACAAAGAGGTTAATTTATCTACTATTAAAGACTTGCTGGGTCACAGCAGCATTTCTGTAACAGCACAATTTTATGCTAAATCTAATGAAAATGCTAAACGAAACGCTTTGTTTAAACCTATATAATAACCATTTTATAAGATCAAAATATACCATACTTAAAATCTCATAGTTTTAAGTATCAACTTGAGTACTTACTAATTTTTCAATAAAACCAGATAACATATCAGTAGTGATTAATGGCCATTTAAAATTTAAAAAGTTTAAAATATAGTTAGTTCTATCCTGCATAACTTTGATTTTAGTAACCTTATTGGGGTCAATATCCTGTAACCATCCCTGATGTAGCATAAATAATTCAATTTGTTCAATATCAATAGAAAAATCTCCCATACAACACTTTTCAATAAGATTCAAGAATTTTTCCATGCTTACCATTTTTAACCTCATATGATTATCTTTACTCAGTAAATTAAATAAATTAGATAAATTTGGGTTAAACACATGGTACATCTTATTTTGAGATATTGCTTGGTTGAATAATTTTACTATTGCTAAAGCGGTACAATCTACTGGAGAAATTTCTACTTCTGCTAATTCTTGTGGCAATGCGCCCAAACACAACATTGTATGTATACGAATAAAAAAGGCATTTTCTTGTATGTTTTCTTGGTTAATATAATTTTTAGAATGCATGGCTAAATTGCCTACTCTATAAATATTACTATTTATTCCATAATTACGGTATCTAATTACTGCCAATTCACCTTCATATTTCGTTTTCAGGTAAAGACTATTCTTATTTTCTAATATTTCATTATTATCATCTTCATTAAAAATATAGTGTTTATAATTTGGTATATATCCCTCTAGAAATACTCCAATGGTAGAAATATAGTTAAAATCTTTACATTTAGTAAACTTACTAAATTCAAGCAAATTAATTGTTGCTTGTACATTAGCCTGATAAAAACTTTGATACTCCCCATAGTGTTTAACCAATGCAGCACAATGTATAGTACTATCAATTAATGTAGTAAGCTTATTATAACTATCTGTTTCTAGACCTAAATCAGCTTTTTCAATATCAGATAAAATAACTGTAACTCTATTGCTATAATTTAATAAATTCTCATTAAAATAAAATTTGTATTTATTTGTTATGTAGCTGTGTGCTTCCTCTTTAGAGTTAGCACGAATCAATAAAAAAACGTTATATTGAGTTTCTAGCAATAGTTGATTTAGCACATTACACCCTAAAAAACCAGTGGCTCCTGTAAGTAATATATTTTTAAATGGTTTAATTTTATGAGTTAGTTTAATCTCACTAATTTTTTTAAAATATTGGCTGCATTTAATCTCCGCCATGTTTTCATCTTTTTCTACGCAGTTGACTAGTACTTGATACATCATTTTTATTTTACTTAACTTATACTGTAAATTATCTTCTACAAAAGATATTGTTTTTGCTATTCTATAAGGTGTACGCAAGATAAATATATCGTTAACACTAATTTTGAAATTTAACTGCAATTTGCTAACTAGACTAACAGCTAATAAACTATTACCTCCAAGCTTAAAAAAATCATCTGATGTGCCTACTTTATCTTGAGATATATTAAGCACCTGAGCATAAACCTTGCATATTATAAACTCTGCTTTATTAACTGGAGCAACATATAAACTTTCTAATGTTAAGTGAGGGCTGGGCAATTTAATCAAATCTATCTTTCCATTAGAAGTAATAGGTAGTTGATTTAGATGAATAAAAGCTCGTGGTATCATATATTGAGGTAAGTAATTACTCAAATATTCTATCATTAAAGCATCCTCAATTTTAAGATCAGATGTATAATACGCGACCAAATATATACCTTGAAAATCAGCGGTATTATCTCTATTACTGTTTACCAGAGGTAGTACAACAGTTTGTTTTACGGTTGGGTATAATTGTATTTTATCTTCAATTTCAGCTAATTCTATTCTATGCCCTAAAATTTTTACCTGAGAATCATTACGACCTATATACTCAATATTACCGTCTGGTAAATACCTGACTAAATCGCCAGTTTTATATAATCTTGAATTATTATCAATCTCGGTCTTAAAGGGATTATTTATAAATTTTTGGGCAGTTAAATCATTTAAGTTCAAATAACCTCTAGCTAAGCCAACACCTCCCACATATAATTCCCCAATCGCACCAACTGGCAGTGGAATTAAATTATCATTTAAAATATAAGCAACTCTATTATTTAAAGGCTTACCAATAGGAACATTTTTAAAATTAGCTATATCACTATTATATATTTGATATACACAGCTAAAAGTTGTATTTTCTGTTGGACCATAACCATTAATTATATGTTGTGGTTTAAATTTAGAGTTTGCTAACTTATTAATTAAATTATAATTTAATGCTTCACCCCCGACTAGCAAATACTTAAGACTGCTAAATAAGTTTATCGATAAAAAGTATAATTTATCAAATAATGTTTTCGTTAGCCACAGCACACTTATATTATTACTGGTAAGGTAGTCCTCCAATTTAATAGCATCTGCAAGCAATTCTAATCTGTTGGAAGGAATGACCAACTTTGCTCCATTTAATAATGCACTGTAAATTTCAAAAGTTGCAGCATCAAATGCCACATCTGAAAGGTGTGCTATAGCATTATTAGAATTTATTTTTATATAGTCATTTCCTCTAACTAAGGAAACAACGCCTTTATGTTCAATCATTACTCCCTTAGGATTACCAGTCGTTCCACTAGTATAAATTACATATGCCAAATTGTTACTATTCGTATCGTTTTTAAGATTTGACGTTTTTTGGCTAGTTATTTCATTGCTATCTATTGCTAAAACATCTATACCAAATTTTTTTCCAGGTTTTGGTGTACCATTTATGAAACATTCTTGTGGGCTATCTAATAACATGCTGTATTTTTTAACATTTAACTCAATATCTTCCAAAGCTGTATTACATTTTTCTACATATGCAACACTTGTTAATATTACTCTAACTCTAGCATCTTTCACGATATAAGCAATTCTTTTTATAGGATAGCTAGGATTAATAGGAACATAGGCTGCACCAGTTTTTAAAATACCCAACATATAAACACATATACATTCTGATTGATCTAAACACATAGCTATTAAACTATCAGGTTGAATAATATAATTATTTTTTAAATAATGGGCTAACTGATTCGCCTTAATATTTAACTCTTTATAAGTAAGAACTTGCGTGCCACAGACTACCGCTACATTATTTGGAGTTTTATTAACTTGTTCTTCAAATAATTGATGAATTGGCTTATAGCAATACTCCTGATTAGTTTGATTCCACTTGAATATAACCTTTTTATAGGTTTCGGTGTCCAAATAACATAGTTCATATATTTTTTGTTGCGTGTTATCAATAAGTTGCTTGAGTATATATTTGTAAGTTTCTACGTACCCTTCTATGGTTTCTTGGTTAAATAAACTTATAGCATAATTAAAAACTCCTGTTAATTCATCTTGAGTATCATCAATCATAGTAGTTATATCAAATTTAGCCACCACATGCGAATTAAAGGAATTTAAATCCACCCCATCAGAAGTTATAAAATGCTCATTTAATACAGCGTTTCCAAAACTTTGGAGTCCAAACATTACTTGAAATATGGGATGTCTGCTGGTATCTTGAATAACATGTAATTCTTCCACTAATTTTTCAAACGGTAAATCCTGATATAATTGGGCATCAAGTACGTTTCTACTAACTTGTTGTATATAATCATTTATTTTAATGTTTTTATCTATTTGGCTTCTTAATACTAAACTATTAACAAATAATCCTATCATATTATGTAGTTGATGATACTGTCGATTTGCTACTGGTGTTCCTATCACAATGTCATCTTGATTACTATAACTCCTGATTAACAAATAATATCCAGATAAAAGAAGGCTAAATAAGCTTATCCTCATATCTTTTGCTAGTTCACGTAATTTAAAACTAGTTAATTTATCTAAGCTAAAATATACATTTTTACCCATATACTTGATCGTGGCAGGGCGCTGTTTATCTAACGGTAGCATACTATTTTCGTAATTATTTAATATGTTTTTCCAATAATTTAATTGGTGGAACAAAATATTTCCAGATAAATATTTTCTTTGCCATATAGCAAAATCTTTATATTGTATAGATAACTCATCTAATTTAAGCTTGGGTTTAAAAATATTATTTGGTTTATCATCAGCTAGTTGAAGGTAGTAATCATAATAACTATGTAAATCCCGTATGAAAATATCTGTTGACCATCCATCAAAGGCTATATGGTGTACTACTAAGTTTAAATAATAATGATCTGTGGCAATTTTCTCATTATTACCAGAAGATAACAGATAAATTGTAAGGCGGATGGGGTATTCTACATTAAGCTTAAATATGTATTGGGCTTCTTCAGTAATTAACTTATCTAATTCTACTTTATTATTTACCACTTTTTGATTAATTATTAATGGTTGCTTATTTAAATCTTCTACAAATTGATAAATACCGCCTTGATTGGAAATTTTAATTAGGCTATGTAATACTTCATGCCGAGACACTACACCTTGGAGGGCTAACTTTAAGATATTAATATTTGTATTGGCTGCTAGTTTAATAGTTAATTGATTATTGTATACATTAGTACCACCTTCATATTGTTCAATAAACCACATTCGTTCTTGACCAAATGAAATAACCTGTTGCTGCTCATCTATTACTTTATACCTATCAATTAATTCCAAGTTATCAGTTAAATTATGGCTATCCAAAATACAAACTAATTCTTTAATTGTTGAATTTAAAAATAAATCGGCTATTGTTATACTATACCCTAGCTGCTCCCTAATCCTTGCAATCATTTTAAGAGCAACAAGTGATGTACCTCCTAATTCAAAAAAATTACTATTACTATCAATACGTTTATGTTTAAATAAATTTTGCCAAATTGATATGATAGACAATTCTAAAGAATGGACAGATGAATCTACAACTTCTACCACATCAGGGCTTGGCAATTCATTATAATTTACTTTCCCGTTAGTGGTTAAAGGTAACGAACTTAATTGAATATAAACAGATGGAATCATGTATTCAGGTAGATAGTATTGAAGATGGATTTTTAATTCTGTTTCATCTAAATTACTTACATTGCTTACAAAATAAATGGCTATAGATTCTCCATAATTATCTCTTAATAACTTAACTGCTACAGCCGCAGTAATTTTATTATGCAAAAGTAGTATATGTTCAATTTCCTCTAATTCTATTCTATAACCGTGGTATTTAACTTGTCTATCTTCTCTACCAAGGTACATGAGCAATCCATTCTCTATACGTCCCATATCTCCTGTTTTATAAACCAAAACCTTTTTACCATTGATAATTAGATTAATAAATCTTTCTTTAGTTAATTCTGGTCGATTAAAATATTTTTCTGCTATACCAATCCCACTTATACAAATTTCTCCACTATTACCTAAAGGTACTATTTGATTTTCTTTGTTTAATAAATAAATGCTCAGATTATTAAGAGGTTTACCAATAGGTATCGGAACTCCACCATTAATTTTCTTAACTATATAAGCAGTAGACCAAATAGTAGCTTCTGTTGGTCCATACATATTCCATACTTTTGCACCAGTATCAAGCAATTTCTGAGCCAATCTAGGATGAAGAATTTCTCCGCCTGATATAGCTTGTAAATTAGCATTTCCAGACCATCCATATTCAAACAACATATGCCATAATGATGGGGTGGCTTGTATTATAGAGATTTTTTGTTTATCAATATAACTAATGAGTTTATGGCTATCATATAATAATTGACGGGGAACAATAATTATCTTTGCTCCCACCATTAATGGCAAGAAGATTTCTAGTATAGATATGTCAAAGCTAATTGTTGTGTGTGCCAAAAATACATCATCTTCAGTGGCTGATAGCATACGCTTCATACTCACTAGAAAATTAATCACTGAATTATGCCGTATACAAACACCCTTCGGCATTCCGGTAGAACCAGAGGTATAAATTATATAAGCTAAATGCTGGATATTGTCAGAAACGTTATAATTAATACTAGCATTGCCATAATCTAAATTTAAGGTTATTACCGATTTTATGTACGGTTTAATTGAATCAGATAGCATTTGAGTGGTTATTACCGATACCATTTGACTATCGTTAATAATATATTCAAGCCGTTTAACTGGGTAGCTAGTATCTAAGGGTACATATGTAGCCTTAATTCTAAGAATTGCAAGCAATGTAATAATCATTGGAATAGAATGATCCATATATATACCAACTACATCACCAGGTTTTATGCCATTTAATAATAGTTTATTCGCGGTATTATTTACCTGATACAATAATTGACGATAGGTAATTGTTTCATTAATATATACTGCAGCAGTTTTATCTCCATATGCTATAAACTTGTGCATTACAGCATCAGCAATATTACTGAACTGAAATTTTTCATCATAATTCATTTTAATAATCTTCTATGTTTCCATGTAAAGTAGATAGTACTTTATCTTGTTTTATTTCAGGTTTCAAATAATTATTTAACATGGTTTCTACACGTAATAAAGCTGGATTTAATTCATTCAAGGATGAAATTTGGGCATCTGTAATAGAGTTAATTTTGTAGGTTGAACTTAATAGTAGACTGGATTTAGAAAGATGGCACGATTGAGATACAATAGTATCAATTTCATAATTTAAATATTGGGTTAATATTACCTTTTCTTCATAATCTATATCACTAGAACTGTCCACTATATGATTCAAAAATTGATATCCTGATGCTTTACCAATCAAATAATATGCCCAATATTCATTAAGATTATTCTTATCAAAATTTTTTGCAACGCAATTATCATATATTGTTTTGCTTAATTCTTTAAGCTTATTAGATTTATGCTCACTACTTAGCTTATACTCAAAAAAATTATATATATTTTCTCCATTATAAATTAAAACTGATCCTATATGATAATTTAATGATTCATTTGTACCTTCACTAATTTTTAATGCTCTAGCATCTCTAAAAATCTGTGCAATAAGATTATGCTCCATATAACCTCTGCCACCCAATATTTGCAGAGCACTTTCAGCAGCATTATTCGCTAATTCCGATGCAAAAATCTTAATCATCATTAATAATTCTGACGGAACTTCGACATTAGTATCTAACATGGATATTAAAGTATTACATCCAAGCTCTAAAATTAAACTCCCCAAACTTATATCATTGATTCTCTCTAATGTGACTGGATTATCTAATAATCTCCCCGTAGCTATTAATCGATTTTTCGCATAATTAATCATTAACTGCAAGCAACGCTTACTTGCTCCCAATGCTTTTATGCTTAATAATAATCTTGATTTATCTAAAGTTGCATTGGCAATCAACAAGCCATCTCCACCAACTCCAAGCAAATTCTCCTGAGATACATACACATCATTAAAATTAATGTTATTCTGCACCATAGATCTTAATCCCATGGTATAAGATTCATCTATTATTTTTACACCAGGCATCTTTATAGGTATTGCAAAAGCCAGGAATTTCTGCTGATAATTTTCTGTAGTAGATTTACAAAATGTAACGATAATTGATGACCATGATCCAGAATCTACCCAAATTTTACTACCGTTAATTATCCAATGATTGTTCATAACAGGAGTAGCCGAGGCTTCAATAGCATGTATATTTGAACCAGCATTTTCTTCAGTTAAAGCAAATGCGGATAATCCTTGACCTTTAGCTAAAAGGGGTAAATATTCAGATTTTAACTTTTCTGTACCATAATGTTGGATAGAATAAACCCCATTCGAATGAGTGGTAACAATTGTTGCCAAAGTCAGGTTAATAGAAGCAAGTTTTTCAATAATTTTTGCAGTATCGGTATAATTTAGTTCTAATCCTCCAAATTTTTTCTCAATTTGTAACCCGAATAAACCATACTTAGACATTTCATATAAAATGCCAGGGCTAACTAAGCGCCTTTCATCTGCAAGTAAAAAATCATATTCATTTGCTAAGGTGTCTAACCACTCTAAAATGGGACTAATTAAATAGTTCATATTGTCTATGCCTTAATAATAATAAATTTGGCATATCAAAGTGTAATTTGTAGTTAACTTTAAAAACGTTGGAATGCCTGAATATGGCAAAATTATATCACTAAAAATTTGTATTTCTATAAGAATAAATAGGGTGGGTATTGTTTTAATCAATAAATTTTGCAACAATAATTACGGCATGTATTGATACTTGTAAATTATAGCTTATCTAAGTTAGCCATCGCCTCCTTATCGGTTTTTAAAATAAACCTTACGTATTCGGGTACTATACAGGTTTCCCATGAGTATAAGTATAGATTATTATACCCCTTCTCATGTAGCAATTCAGAAAGCCTAAATCCGCTTATAGGACATCGTTCATTACCACTTTGATAATTATTATCCATTATTATCTTAGTCTCTTTAGAATACCTATCTATTTCTTTAAGCAGTTCAATAGGATTAGGATAATAATCAACTATTAGATGGCTATAATGATCAGCTATTAAACCTTCAACTACTTCAGGCTCATCATCTACAAAAATTATATGCACATTTGCCATCTCACCTGGTTTATACTTAGGACGTTGAACTTTAAGCGGAATACTATTAAATAATTCTTTGGGAAGTATCGGTATTCCAAGCTTACTTGCTAATTTGCGTACATCGGCATTTTCGAAATGACTTGTTACTAAAACTGCACGTTTAACCTTACTTTGTTTAATAATATCTATTCCATTAATATCTTGATTGATTAACTCATAATCACTTAATAAATATACCATCTCTTTATTAGGCAAAGCATCTATAAATTCAAGTGCATCTTTACCCTCCATAAAATGTTTGACTTCTATATTTGAGAATTTTTCTGTAATATAATTGATTCGCGAGTCCCAAGCCCCATGTATTGATATATCATCATCAACAATAACTATTATATCCTCTGGGGTTATACTAATCTCATTGGCTAACCAGTTAGGCGCTTTAGCCTTAGGAAATTTGACACTAACCGTAGTGCCATGGTTAGTATCGTCAGTACTAGAGTATATATCAAATTCACCATAATTATGCTCAAGAGTATCAAATACTTGTGTTAACCCTATTCCAAAACCGCCATCCTTAGTCGTTTTAACCCCTATTTTTTGACGCATTTCATATAAAGTCTCAAATGGAATACCCGTGCCATTATCCATAATATTAATTTCAACCCATTCATCATTACTTTTTAGCTCTAATGTTACCCTACCACACTCGTTAGGCAAAGCTTCCACTGCATTATTAATCAAATTTGATAGCATCCGCCTAAGATTACTGGGTTCAATTTGAATAAATACAAAATTATTTATTTGTGGAGTAACTATTTCAAGATTAAACTCAATCTTAGTATTTTGATATCTATATCTCCTATCACTGGCTATTTCCAACAGAATTAACGCAACTAAAACATATTGGCGTTGATTATTTTCTGTTAATATAGAACTTTTAGGCTTATAACGATTTAGCATGTGATTAGTAATGTCTTCTGCATTAATCAGTGCTCGCCTCAAAGTTACTCGCTTTTGTTCTGGAAGTTCGTCAGCAGTTTGAGCAATAGTTTTTAAAGTAGCAAAAGGAGACCGAATATCATGCACCATCTGTCCAACATCTTTAACAAATTTCTCCTGCTCTTCCGCATGAATTCTATGCTTTTCATTTTCAACCCTTAGTAATTCAGCCTCTTTTTCTGCAGTTACTTCAATTGAAGTTCCAATTATACCTATAATATTTTGGTTGTAGTCATACAATGGTGCTCTAGTTGCCATATAATATCTGAACTTACCAGTAGTAACATCAATAATTTTATCTTCTATCCGTATTTTTTTACCAGTTTTAATAACTTTATCCATTTTCTGTTGTAAATCATCAGCTACTTCTTTATTTTTGTAAAATTCATACATAGTCTTACCAACTATTTCATTTTTCTTCTTAACACCCACAGCTTCTAATGTACTTTCATTTACCCCAGCAAATCTACCTTCTAAATCTAACCAATAAAACGGTGCCGGTACCATTTGTGCCATAAAATTTAAATGTTCAAATATTTTTTTAGTTTGCTCTTTCTCTATTTTTAATAACTCTGCCTCTTTATGATCACCAATATCAATATTAATTGCAATTATTCCAATAATTTCTCCCAACTTATTACGCAGAGGCATTTTATTAACTAATAAATGCAACGTTCTACCATCCTTCATAATAATAGATTCTTCGATGCCAAGTTTTGGCTTTCCTGATTTAATGATTTCATGCTCAATTTTTTTATATTTATCAACCCTCGTATTATTCCAATTCAAATCATTATCAGTTTTTCCAAGTATCTCATTCCTATTATTAAGCCCCAAAATGTGAACTACATTATTATTACAAAATATGTACCTATGGTTGCTATCTTTACAATATATATAGCCTGGCATCTGTAAAATTATTGACTCTATCCAATAATACACCTCATCAAAATACCAAACCGGATTTTTAATTTCTTGTACGGTTTGACCAGTAATTTTTTCAAATTTATTTGATAGTGTATTGCTTATTTCTTCTATAGAATTAGCATCTTTATCTACCAAAAAAAACCATTCTTCGGCGTCTATTATTATTGGAATTAATTGCCATACTTTAGTATAACAACCCATGCATATACTGCCTGAATTTACTTTCAATGTTAATGGATCAACTAAACTCGGTAAGTTAAGAGACATACACATATCAGAAAGTACAGCATTAATAAAATTTGCATCTCCCCAACCAAGAACCAGCTTAGCATAACTATTTACATATTTAATATGTAGCGTACTACTAAGCACTACTAAAGAAGTTGGTATAATACTATAAGAATTCCCAATAATTTCAATATCGGAAAATTTATACTGTGGCTTTTGTGGGGACATCATTATTTTATGGATTTTACTGTTTTTATTCATTTCCCATACGGCCTTATATTAGATTTGAAATATGATTATAATTTAATAAGAAACTTTGCATAGGCAAACACACGTGCAAATTTTAGCAGTAATTATAACAGCCTTTTATGATACCTGGAAAATTTCCGCCTGACTTTGCTGAACAATTTTATAAATCAGTACTGTAAATTATAGCTTATGATTATAAAATAACTAGCTATTGTTATAATTTATTCGTGAATAACTCATAACTTTTTACTAATTAAATGCTCCAAGTTCATGTAATTTCTTATCTACTGAATTTACAAATTGTCCTGAATTATTTCTGGGTAATTTGTCATTAATCTCAAAGTATGGTAAATAATCTTTGCTAGATAAAATGTCTAATTTATTAAATATTTTAAACTTAAATTTAGAGCTATTTTGGGATAAACTTTTAACTTTGTTTGCTATTTTTATATTGTTAGTATAGTACACAACTTCTTCATATTTGCTACTTAAATAATTTGAAATTATTGCAGATAATTTACTATCATTTTTGCGGCTTACTTCTACTTCAATTGCTAATTTATCATTAATTATTATGTCCGGAAGCTTAATCTTTTTACTGCCTATGCCATACATTTCTTGTTTTAATTCATGTTCAGTATGCAACATTATTTCTGGGTCATTTAGCATCATATTTATAGCTAATTCTGCCACCATATCATCATGCCTAAGTGTAGCAAGAGGAATAATAGATTGCTCTTTACTACTCATAAATTCAGCGCCTTTTTTAGATAATCCCCAGTACGCTGGATAACCTGCAATGATTTTAATTTTATTTATAAAATCATGCTTAATTAACCTTACACTTAAAGCATAAATGTTATGCTTATTTTTTATATCGTTCCAATCTAATTTCAAATATTTTGCAATAAAATCTTCTCTAATCCAACCAAATTTTTTGATTAATTCAAAAATTTTTATATCTCTTTCTGTTAAAAAAGTGCCCCACTTTTCTTTCATAACTACTCCTAATTTTAGTTAAATTTATTACATCTTATTAAAACAAAACCATAAACATATGCACCACAATATTCAGATAAAATTTTATAATTTCTGCTTCCACCACCCGCCACGCCAGCTAAGCCCCCTCTATAATATCTAGGTACGACGATGTTAGAGAGGGGGCTTGGCTGAAAAACGTGTTTACACGCGTTTTTAGTGGCGGGATAGTGGTGGATAATATAATCATATAAAACAACATAATATGTGGTGCAATTCAAATAAATACGCTTTAATTCGGCTTTAAAATCGCTTTAAATAATTTTTAACCAATAATCAGCCGTTTTAAAGCCAAATTAAAGCGGTTTTAATGTCAAAACTAAGCCTAATTAAAGTTAAAGTACTTAACTTTTTCTTCAGCATCAATCAATATTAGGCAACTTACTTGGTTAAATTTTAGACTAACCTGATGCCTCTGCGATTACCCAGAATAACATAAATATTCGATAACTAATTTTTAAGAATAATACCTAAATCATCAATGTACTTACTTCGTTTTCTGGCTCACATAAAATATCTAGTATTTTATTAAACTCAGGGTAATTTCCAAATATCGTGGCGCACATTTTTATATAGTACTTTAGATAAACTAGTGCCACCTTTGAATATTAAAATTGACGATAAATATTGACTATTTAATAGGTATTTAAGAACTTCTGTAGACCATCGAATTTTATCCATTTAGTCACAGCAAACTTGCTTAATTGCAGTATATATCCACTCACTAACTGTCTTGGTATCTTGAATTATTTTTGCATATAATTTATGGTCGATTTTACGTTTAAACTGGTCAATTATTTCGGGTTTAATATTTTCTTTGCCTAAAGCTTTTAAAGCTTGAACTAGTAATGCACTATAAGAATATTTAAAGCCAACTTCTTTGAGTGCAATTTTTTTGAATTCTAGTTGATTGCCAAAAATTTTATATTGACGATTTGGATCATCACTAAAATAAATGTACAGTCCTGCTACTTGAGTAGATATACCGAACAAATAAAGCGCAGTATCGCTCGATGGCTCAATTCATTTAAATTTTTTATTCTGTAATAGAAATTATGAATTATTTTTCCCTTATCAATTTCATTTTTGGATAATTTCAGCAAAAAAATTTGCTTTTTTAGTGTAATACTTATATAATAATGGCACGTTGGATTGCGATGTCGCGATCGGTAAAAAGCCACTGAATTTTTCGGGGGCTTTTTATTTTTCTTCAGGAAAAATTTTTAGTCCATGCCCCATGTAATTTCCTTTGATTTTTTCAAATTTCGTCTCAATTATAGCAAATCCCCTATTTGATTGTTCCGGTCTCAATATTTTACTACCAATAGGTCTTACAATTAAATCAGTAAGTTGCAGTCCAACACAATTACTTTGCTTATTTGCCATTCTCAATTTAAAATTAAATTCTTGAGTCTGGCAAATTCTTCTAAACTCTAATTCTAAATCTTTGTCCTCATTTTTGCCCCGTTGTTCAACTATCACATGTGTTGTATTATTATTTTCGTCATGTTCCTTTAAAAAATAATTTAATCTTTCTAAACAAAACTTCATTGATAAATTATAAGGATTATCCGGTATAATATACTTTTCCTTAAGAAGTAATTTCTTTATTACAGTTGCAATTATTGTAAATTTAGCTTTATTAATAATTTCCCAGTATTCACGCATAAACGTTTCTTGGGTTTGGGTATTGAATATTTTAAAGTCCCCATTTTTTCTACGTATGTCATTTTCGTGAAAAACAACTTTATCATGTCCAAAATATTTAAATTTAAGCTTAGTTATCTCCTTAATTAGATTTAAGTATTCTTCCTTATTAAAAATACAAAAAGCTAAAACAAATAATGGATATTCCTTATTAACATTTTTTAGAGAATGATCTCCACTTTCATCAACATATACTATGTAATCACTAAATTCTTTATGTTGCAATTTAGTTGAACAATTGTTATTCATAAATACCTTTAAAAATATATATTTTTCTTATCGACGCAGTTCTTTAAACCAATATCTCTTTAATAGCTCCAAATGATTTTTGACTTCCAATTGCATCCGATTTAGAAATATCAGTAGCAGTTATTAATGCTTTCCATAACCCCCAAGCTTGCGCTCTAATCCATGTATCTTGATCTATAGGAATAGAATGAATAAACATCTCTCGGCTTTTACCATGAAAGGTTGTCCAAGCTATGGTTAAATCACATGCCGGATCACCAATAGCCAATTGACCAAAATCAATCACAGCTGATAATTTTCCACCAACTACTAATAAATTTCCTAGACTAATATCGCCATGTACCCATACAGGGTAACCCATATATGTGGTATTAATAGCTTTTTCCCATAATTCTAAGGCAGCTTTTTGATCTATCTTCTCATCTAGAAGTGAAATAGCTTTACGAGTTTCCTCATCATAATTCAGTAATGATCCACCTCGGTAGAAATTATACGCACTAGGTAGCGGACCGCCTGATGTATCAATTTGCTGAAAGGCATTAATAAAATTAGCTAAATCATGCGCAAAATTTTCCAGATTACTAATTTTCCCATGTAGTGCTGATTCACCTGCTAACCATTTATAAATTGACCATTTATAAGGGTACTCAATATCTGGTTGCCCCAGAGCTATAGGTATAGGAATTGGATAAGGTAAATGTGATGCAAGTTTTGGCAACCATGTTTGTTCTTTCTCTACCTGAAAAGTATATTCTTGACTACTAGGTAGTCGAACCAAAAATTCATCTCCTAGCCGAAAAGTACGGTTATCCCAGCCTTGATTAGAAACTGCTCTGATATATAAATCTTTCCACTCAGGAAATTGCCTGGCTATTAAGTTTTGCACCAATACTTCATCTATAATCATATGTTTGTTACCTATGTGAGGCGAAATTAAATATATTATAAGCCTTGATAGCTATAGTGACTCGTTTGCGCACATCACTGTTGTTACTTTATATGAATTAATCATTGGCTATATTATAATAAATAGTACATTTGTATTAAAATCATATATCCCACTCATTAAACGTCTTATCTTACCTCTTTGAGTTAAATTCGCTAATGCCCAATCAATGGTTGAACTATTAAATCTATCTGCAAAATCTGTACTAGAAAATACATAACCTTTACAAGTACCTTTTATGATAGAATATACTTTATTTTCAATTGATTACATTATGTTGCCCCATAAAATCATTCAAGGAAAAATATATTATTTTTCTTAAATTATTGCAACATTATTTAGTAATAAGAATTCGCTGCTTATTCTTATTAATGCGGACACTAATTATTAATAGGTCTGACAGTTATAAACCTATAATCTGCCCTATTTACCCTCATAATTTTTGATGATTTCGCTTGCCCTACCAAAATGTATTGTTTGAGCACTTAAAGTTAAACATCTTTCTAATACATATTGGGAGCATAGGTGCATACATAATTTTATATTTTTACGTCACATATGGTATAATGTACTCATAGACTGATCACTGCGTAGCGGGGATTTGTCTTTTATTTTGGCAATTCTATAATACCATATCCATTAACTAATCCATTTTTTGACTTTCTAAATTTGGTCTCAACAATATGATAATCT
Source organism: Pseudomonadota bacterium (assembly GCA_030917485.1). GTDB lineage: Bacteria > Pseudomonadota > Gammaproteobacteria > Burkholderiales > UBA11063 > Aquella. Next base: position 9,609 of record JAUPUP010000159.1, on the reverse strand, counting down.
AAATTAGTTTTTCTGGCAATTGGTGAATTTACTAAATTTGTTAACTGCACCCCAATATCATTATGTTTTTTGCTCTTATATTTAAAACTTCAATTTGTGCAGAGATAATTGTCGCTTGTATATACCATGTACATCGCAAACGTAAATTTAACCAAGCAATTTCTATTTCTGCATCATGTAGTGTGCCACTTCCCTCAGCAATAATTAATCCAATTTCATTATTTAATTCAAAAATAATTTTTTTGTTTTTTACTGATTTAATTTTCATATTTCTCTATTTTCTAAACATGCCTTATATGAATGTAGATTAAAATCAGTGGTTTTTCTTAAAGTTCTGCTTAAATACTGTAAATATTCAATCGTACCATGCTCTACAATAATCAAGTGAAACATGAAATTCATCTGCTAACCTAAAATTATTACTAAATTCTATAATAGCATGTTTATCATCTATATCTCTACCTTCAATCCCAGATATAACTACACAGTAATCATTTTTCCTTCTAGTTGAAAACCCAAAGCATTTAAATATCGAATATTTTGTCATAAAATCAAAAAACACTTGAACATTAGGAGCATCATTAAAGCTATCATCTAACTGTATAAAATCATTTTCTATTAACTTACTAAGTTGGGTTAAATTTAAATTATCAAAATTACTAACCCCATATAAGTAGCTTGCATTATTTATGCCTAAAATACTATCTCGTAATTTTTGTTGTTCTATACTCAAAAAACTCACCATAATCTTAATCCTTTATATGGAATCACACTTTTACACATAACAGCTAATATAATATTTATTACCTAAAGTTTAGTATATTCTCATGTTAGCATTTGTTTTTGTTATTTTTTTGATATACAATAACAATTTTTTATTTTATCAAAAAGTCCTCAAATTTATTTTCTGTGCAAATGACCAGCAAATGAAAACACAGAATTAACATACTGTTATATCCAATTTTATTAATTAGTTGCAAAATAAAAATAGAAATTCTGCAAATGACCAGCAAATGAAAATATATTTACCCCCAAAAAGGAATATAACGCCAATTTCTTCTATTAGCATTTTCATCATACAATTTGACATAACCAATTTTAATTGTTTGGGCTATTACCCGTGAAACCGATGCACTATTTTCTTCTCCTAAGCTAAATCGTTTGCGCAATGAAACATTATTTATAGGCTCATAGCTTACATATTTTAAGCAACAATGTAAATAACAAGCTCTTATCCGCTCCTCTGTAGTCATTTCAGTAAATAACCACGCCGCAAACCGCAAGGAACTAACCTGATATTAGATTAACAATATCCTAAAAATTATTTTTATCATTATATAGGGTTTAACTACTTTTTTTCTTAACATATTTTGTTTTATCAGTAAATTTAAAACTAGTCAGTATAGAAAATTCAAAATTACGTTCTTTTTCAATCACTTCAAGCTCATTTTCAGTCGGCATAATAACTTTTCCCAACATATTTCCTACTTTAGTAAGCAATGTTTTACGCTTTTCTTCGTTTTCTGGATTTTTAACTATTTCTACAATTGTCCTAGTTGCTTCTCTTATCTGTTTAAAAGCTCTCATTATTGTAATACTAGTTTCAATAGCTTGCGTAGAATTAAGAATTGAGGAAAGCATATATAATCCTAATTCTGTAAATGCTCTCGGCTTATAAGTTCTTCCACCTTTTATTGAGGTCACAAATTGTGACCTCAATAATTTCCACTCATCATCTGTTAATTCAAATATAAAATCTTCAGGAAATCTCTCTAAGTTTCTACTAACTGCTTGATTAAGCTTTTTAGTCTCAATCCCATATAATTCAGAAACATCAAAATCTAAAATAATTTTCTGGCTGCGAATTTCTCTTATCTTCTTTTCTATACCAGAATATTGAATTATATCCATATTAAACTTTCATAAAATCTGTTTAAAATCACACTTGCCAATTAAAAGTATGCTCACTACTACAATTATTAAATCATGTTATTTAAATAAATTTATAGTATCTATTGTCACAATTTTGACGTATCCCATTATTTTCTGTAAAATTTTTTGATATATTAACCTAATTTATCAATGAATATCCAAATTAATTTTATACATATTAGAAATAAATAATTCTATGGTTTTATCATAATTTTTATCAGTTGATACTGCATACACACAAAATTTCAACTTATCTTTAAGCGATTCACCAAAAATCTGAATTAGCTTTACACCATGATTTTGTAGTACAGAATTGGCATGAATTTCATATTTATCTTGAACCAAACTATCGAGTTTATAATACTCATTTTCAATCAATTGCTGATTTATTTGTTCTTGTTGCTCTTCTTGCTTTTTTTTATAAATTTCAGTATTTACTTTTTGTGCTTCTTTTTGCTGTTTAGCTTCACGATTTTTGTATTTTTCAATTAAAGATAGTGCCCATTCATTTTTTAAAGTATCCTGTAAGTATTTATTATAATTAGTTTTAGCTTTAGTATTTGCATATTCAATACTAGCCTCTATACATACCTTACCTTTTGCTAAATAATACTCATTCAATAATTTTTTAGTTTCATCTGTTATTTTACTAAGTATAGGTTCAATAATTCCTATAATATTTTCATGTATCTCTACTTCTTCTATAATAATTGATTCAACATCTATCACATTATTGGTTGTTATTTTAGTAATAGCACCAGTAGAGAAGTCAACCTCTTTAGTTTCTTCAATTGTAATAGTGGATTTATCACTATTAGCTTCTATTTCATCAACTGTACTAATCTCAAAATTTTCTCGACCAGTAAGTACATATTCTTTATCTTCTCTGCTCCACCCAAAACTTACTTCATAATATGTTTCAGATAAAGGCTTACCTTTATACTCAACAAATTCTACTATCATATCATTTTTACATAAAAACTCCAAAGCTTTTCTAATTCTATTTATAGTAACAGATACAGCATTCATCTTAAAATTTAATGGTATAACACTAGCTAATCTTTTAGCAGTAATTCTAATTTTTTTATCAGTATTAAAATGTTTTTTTCCATACCAAAATCTATTTTTATCACAATATAAGTAAATATTTCTAGCTATTGGATCCTCAAGTGTAATTAATTCATTAAAACTATGAATCAAATTACCTTTTTTATGAATAATATTATCTAAAAAAAATGAATTTAATTCAAGAGAAATAACATTACTAGATTTAGTAACACCTATATAATTCATAGCTTCTTGTGCACCTTTGCTATCTGTAGGAATAACTTCTATACTATGAATAAAATTTGAAGTGTATACTCCATTTTTAATTCCTGCTTTAGCATCATAAAAACAATTCCATAAATTATAAACAGTAGCATGTAACTTTCTTAATGATTTATAAATTCTATCATTTATTTCTCCTCTCATACTCATTTTTAACTTAACAAAAATTTCATAATAAGTAGTGTATATTTTATTAGGAATTTGTTCAAATTTATGTTTTTCTTTAAATTCAATAGCAATCTGTACTAAAGCTAGGTACACTCTCTGATCAAAATCATTAGGTATAGTAAGACCAGCTCCTGGTATTACCTCTACAGCAATATTCCTTTTTTTATCTATCGTATATACAGCACCCATATTAGTTTTTAATTTATTATTTTGGCTAAATAAAGGTAATTCAATAACATTAAAATCAACTTTAACCTTCTGAGGTAATAAATTATTTTGACTTACAATTAGAGTATTATCCAATTTCTTGCTCCATTTAAACATCAACCAAAATCAATAGTGCGTTTGACTAGAGTAAATATTATGAAATATACTAGAAAAAACCTACTGTTTTGCATAAAACCTATTGAAAACATCAAACTTACTCAATATCAAACATTAAAAAACAGTTTTCATAGCCAAAATTATACCACTATATACTGCGTTTGACTATAAAATATAGTGTGATTGACTAGAATTAATAGTGCGTTTGACTATAAAATATAGTGCGTTCTACTAGAGTAAATACTGCGTTTGACTAGAGTTTATAGTGCGTTTGACTAGAATTAGTTTTTACTGATAACCCTTCTCTTATAAAGCTTACAACATGATTTTAATTTTCCTATAACAATATAACATATAATAACATTAATAAACAACAACAAACAGACACCTAAAAATTATCATTACCATATCGTAAAGTTCTTTGTTGTTATCGTCGTTTTTTTTATTTAATTTTATTTAACCCAACAATTAAAAGAAGTAGATCATTTAATACAAGCAACATCCAAACATGTTCTCTAATTTTTAAGCTTAATCTTAAAATTTGCAAACAACAAACAATTAACCATATTACTCAATCTGTCACAACTCTTCTTAAAATAATCTTAAATGGCTTTTGTCCATAAGTTTTTCTGTAGATGTATCCAGTACCTTCATTACCGCTTAGATTTCGTATCATTTTTGGATGTACAATAAATTCATCAATGCGTTTGGTACTTCCCATACCAGTAGCACCTCCGCCTTCTGATACATCTATTTGTCTTGTTACCTCAAAGCTTTCTTGAGTACCAAATATTTTAGCTATTCGCTCTATATCTTCATTGTGCTGTAATTGCAATACTAGGTAAGTACCGCAACAGCTAATAAGTTCTTCGGCTACTCTTGCTGTTTCATAACTAATTAATGAGATTGCAGTTAAGCTTTGAGTGCCTATAATAGCGTGTAATCCATTAGACCTATGTAGGGTTAATGTATCACTTAGATTGCTGCTAGCATAGCTTGCAAACTCGTCAAATATGCAAAAGCAGTTCTTTATAGTTCCCGTTCTTTCTTTTATAGTAGAGAATGCGCTATTAATGTCATTAATTACCATTTTAGCTAATTTTTTAGTATCCTCTTTGAATGCTGAACTATCTAGCATAAAGAGTACTATTTCATCGTTGATTACACTTTGCTGGAGTTCAATTACTGATTTACTTACTCCTGTATTAAAGAGATGCCCATAGCTGCTATTAATAAACAGTTTTAATATTAATTCGATGTCTCCAGTTTGTTTCTTGTTAGAGATTTCATCAGGATATAAGGCATATACTTCTTTAATTAAAGCTAAATCCTCAGTTTTTTGCGCAAAAGTTTTAATTATTTCTGGGTCAGTTATATAGTCAAGCACTAGTTTAAGATCAACTCTTACTCCACAAGTTTTTATTAATTGCATTAGTAGGTTTAGTTTAGCTTCTTCTTGTAGTGCAAAGTGCTGCTGTCCTCTGCCTTCAACTTCGGCAAATAGGCTCATTAAGCGGTTTTTCCACTCAGTATGAGTGCCTACAGCAAATGGGTTATAAGCAGCTAAGCATTCTTGTAATTCTTTACTTAATGCTTCTGGTTTTACAGTAAATAATTTAAACTTTCGGTTGTACTTATCTGCTAAATACTTAATCTTCTGGGGCAAGTCTGGACTACCCTTACCATCCATTAAAATACATGGGATACCATTTATAGCACAATGTTCTACATTACATAAGATTGCAGTAGTCTTACCTCCACCAGTAGTACCTATATATAGTGCATGACTATTTAACTCCTTTTCAGTTAAAAGTACATTTTTCTTGGTAATTGGATTAATTCCGATGTTAATTGAACCATCTTGAGCGTTATCTTTTCCGACATCTTTTAGATATTCTTCAATATTACGTAAATCAGTGCTATTTAACCTTAATTTGGCTAATGCTATGATTAAAAACAATGGAGCAGAAATTAATGTAACTCCAATATTTAGGGTGTTTTTAAAGCTATAGAGTTCTTTTTCAATTAAGCTTACTAATCCATAATTCATAAAATAATTAATCCAGCCATTTGCTAGATTAAGTGCATTAAATTTAAAATCAATTGCTAATATTAAACATAGTACTGCTGCTACTAATGCTAATATTATTGCAACTTTTCTGCTTAAAATATGCTGTAGACTAAGGATAATCGCAACAAGTATTGCTAAAAATATACTGTATAACGCTATGACTAATGTACTTACAATATAAGCACTAATCACCAAATTATTATTCCAAGCATGTAATTTCTTATCATCGACTAAAAGAGCCTTAATATCCATTTCTTTTCGACTAGGTTTCTCAAATTCTACTCCAAAAATGAACCATATTACTCCAATTGATACCCCAAATATCCCAAGTTTATAAAAAAATATACTGCTTAAATCATCCGGCCTAAGCGCTAAACTAAATGGTACTCTAATTAATAAAAAGTCGTTGAATATAAAAGCATTTATTAGAAATGGCACATAAAATAAGATTATTAAAAAGTAAAATCGAGTATGCCCCATATTAAATAAAACTGCACGACTTTGGTATAGTATTTCATATACCAGTAATCCGACTAACCCAACAATTATGTAGCTTAAAAATGGCTGACAATATCCCCCCTTCATCCAATTAATAAAGAGGTTAAACCCAATTAAGCATATAGCAAAAGCAAATATAAATCGGTTATAGTAGATAACTGCCCATTTAAACGGCGTTAATTTTTGATTAGCAAGCATTGGCTACCTTTTAAACTATTTTTCATCACTACATTCATCTTCTGTATCCTGTTTGCTAAGGAGTTCTAAATGATTAGCAAACAGCTTTAAGCTTGATAATGCCTCTCCACTGCGGTTAATATAAGCGTTAGTAGTAGGATAACCCTCAATTAATACCTTAGTGCCCTTTTTAACGTAGCTTTGAGCTATTTCAGCTAACTTGCCATTACAGTTTACATCTACCCAGTCAGTTTTAGGTGCTTGTTTATTACCAACCGACACCCCTACAGAAAACGTCACAAAACTCTCTCCGGCTTTATCAACCCGAGTAACCGCGTCGTGTCCTACGTTTCCGGTAATTGTTAGTCTTTTCATTTAGATATCCTTTTTAATAAAACTTTCAGGAATACGATTAATTAAATTTAAAGAAATTGCAGCATTGATTAATTCATCATTTGAATAAACCTTTAACTTATTAAACATTTGATGTTTAAACCTAATTGCAGTTTGTTCAGCCATATTACCGTGTATTTTTCCGATATATTTAAAAGTATGGTAATCCGATTTACCTATAAACTTTAAAAAAAGAATTTCATATTCTCGACTAGTTAAGCTTACAGGTTTAGCATCAAGAACCATTTGTACTGGTGGATCACCAATTATATTGTCTAGGTATTGCCTAATATGCAGCTGTGCATTACTCATTTGACTAATAAGTGTAGCCATGTGTTCATCATTATTCATAAATTTCCCCTTTAAAATTACTTTAATGTTCCAAATCCAAACCTGTCATGGCTTCCTAAAATTAAATATGATTGAGTATCATTTTGCCAAAGCATGTCCTGATTTATTACTATTGCATAGTTTAAAAAATGGACAATTCCATAATCATCATAATATACTGGCAATAGCTTTGCTTTTAAGGATTTATCTTTAAACTCAACTGATACTTCCATTAACCCATTAGTAAACCTTTGAATATTACTAACCACGTATGCGCTATTTCCCACTATTTGCACAAAACTATCTGGTGAAGGTTTAATTACATAATCTTTATTTAAGCCAACTTGTTCCAAGCCGTTAATATCAACTAAGCTTTTAAACTCTAGTTGCTGATTAATGCTGTAATCTAACTTAGAGTTACATTCAATTTGTCCTGGTAGCGATGCATTAACTATAGAATATGCTCCAGGATATAGCGTAATTTGAGTATATTTAAATTCAATCGTATTAATTTCAAATGAGCAACTCTTACCGTTACTACTATAAACTCCTTTAACTAGCGCACCCTTTGGTATCAATATCTCAGAGAAGTCTTGGCTATAAATTTGGTCAACTACTCTAGCTATAAAATTTTGGTTACTAAAATCGCCATTGCTATTAGCTACTATTTCTTGCTGTAGTGATAGATTAAACCAAGTACCAGCATGAATTACACCCTGCTTGGATTCTACTTGCAGCGCATCTGCTACTATGGTTATAAATGACATAATTACGAATAACCAAACCTTCATTTATCTACTTTCTGTGTTTCATATACTAGTACAACTTTTCCATGAATATCCGAACTTTTAACCACCCCAAAATATCGCGAATCTACGGAATGTAGACTATTCCCCAGCATAAAATATTCTTCTTTGCCTAAAATACGTGAATATCCAAGTTGTAACGGATAAAGCTTTACTCCACGCCCCTCAGCAAACTGCTTACTATTAGGGTAAAGTTTCCCATTTATTTTAATCCCAGCATTTTCTACTTCAACTCTATCTCCTGTTACTGCAGCAATTCTTTTTAACAAATAAGGTAACCCATTTCTACATTGTCCAGCAACATCACGTAACCCAAGCTCATTAAACACATGCTTATAATTATCGTTTACACAGAGAAGGATCAAATCATTTTTCCTGATTTTTGCTCCAGGAATTAGTAAGTAATATCCCAGTTGTTCTGATATCGAGACATTTTTATAAACCAAAGTCCTGCTAATAAACACAGATGCTAACAGTACCACTAGATAAACTACAACAAACATTATAAATAGCTTAATTTTCATTATTATTGATAGGTTGAGAACATCTTATTTTGCGGTTTTATCTCTTCCATTATTGCTTCTTTATCCTGATAGTACATGACATCTTCATATAAGTCATGCTTGGCATCATAACCTCGAATTTCGCGTAGAGCAGTAATCTTCCTTTTTATAATGTTTTCATAATAGCCGTTTTTCTGTACCCTAACGGTAGTCCTTTGTATAGAAATTACTGCGTTTAATGCTAGGGCTATTTGTTGGCGTGGTACTGGTATGTTGGCACAATCTGGATGCTCTTTAATACACTGCTCATACCTAAAGGTTGCTTCATACGCTCCATTAGCATGAATAGTCCCAAAACAATTCTTATGCCCGGTTAGCATAGCTTTAAATAGGGTATATGCCTCCCTACTTCTAACTTCCCCAACCATTATGGAATCAGGTCTCATGCGTAAAGTAGTAACTAGTAAATCATCAATGCTAACTTCCTTAGATTTTACAAAGGATACGCTATTATCAATTGAACACTGCACCTCTGGGGTATCTTCAATAATTACCGCTCGAGATTGAGGGTGAATTCTAGCTAACTCAAGAATTAACGCATTAAGTAGTGTAGTCTTGCCTGAACCAGTGCCACCAGCGACTAAAATATTGTAGCCGTTTTTAATCCATGCCCTAATTGTATCCGCACAATATTGCGGCATAATACCCAAATTTACATACTCCTCAAGCGGTATTACCCGTGAGGTATGTCGCCTAATCGCAAAGCTTGGAAATTTTACAATTGGCGGTCTTTGTCCGCTAAATCTATGATGATAAAATGGTATAGAACATTCTAACCTGGGTTCTTTGGCATGGAAATGTAATGAATTAGCTGCTGCTAATATCCCCATGATTTGTTCAGCTTTAGATTCACTCATTTTAATAAATTCTTTAGCTATTACATATTTAGGAATGCTCTTAACCTGCATATTTCATAAACTAATTTATTTCTATTTTTTGTCTAAATTTGGGCAATTTTTTTATAAAATTAATAAATTCCAGCCCCGAATCAGTTAAATTTCAAATTTTGGATATAAAT
>JAUPUP010000158.1 GCA_030917485.1 Pseudomonadota bacterium | reverse complement strand
TTAGCTAACTGCTCCATTCTATAAAAAATTACTATTCGATTTAGATTAGATTCTTGTTTAGCCTCGGGAGCAGTTGACTCAGAGTCAATACCTGCATGCAAATCATCATATAATACGCATAATTTATCGTATTTTTTATTCAATCTAAAAAATTCAGCAAACCGATCAAATTTACCAAGTTTTGTTGCTTCTTCTTTATTAGCTGCATTTAGCATTTTTGTAACTCTGGTAACATTAAATTTGCCGTAACCACTTAAGATAATATCAGTAGTCATTTTTGTATCTCCATATAATGTTTTATAAAAAAATTTAAGTAGCAAGAACTAGCTATATACCTGAGAAGTTAAATTAATGCATATAATAACATCGTCATTAAGTTTTTCTAAGTTTTGTCTTACCGTTCTTATCCATTTCTAAAAGTCCATGCTCCTTTTGATATCTTTGCCTAAATTGAGTGTTGTTAACACCAGTTCTCATTGTAGGGGCACTATTCCTATTATCGAAGTACTTCTCATTAAAAGCACTACCTACGACCACCGCGTGACGGCGTGCATCAGTATTGCCACCATTAATAGGTATCGGGTTACTTTTTCCAGGCTTATTCGGTTTCGGAGTAGCAACAGCAGTTACTGAATCTGCTCCAGGTTTTTTATTATAGAAATTTTGAGTAGCACGATCATGAGAACCTTTATAGTAGCCATCTGATGGGAGAGATGAAACAATAGCACCATTCTCTTCTTTAGAATCGGGTGGTGGCGGTGCGTCAGGAGTTGCAATGACATTGTATACAGTAACACCATCAGTTGATTCTTTATGCTCGTTATTATACGATTTGTCGTTATGTGGTTCCTCATTACGATAAAGGGAAGTTGCAATAACAGCATCCCTTTGATTTTTTTTACTCCCAATATTACGTACTGCTTCTCCAATATATTCCTTAATTTTGGGGGATGAGTTTTCATCTTTAAGAATAGCCAGTAGATGCGAAACAATACCATTTTTTTTCATCACAGATTGAATTCGTGGATGTCGTGAAAGGAAAGCAATAGCTTCAGCTATTTTCTCCCGATCGCGACCTATTCCAGTAAGCCTGGCTGTTAATCTACAAACAACTTTACCCCACGCAATTAAATTGCCAATTTCTATATACTCATCGTATTTATTGCGAATTTGTGAGAAAACCGGCGAATTCTCACCTTGATGATATAGCTTACCTGCCATCCTCATCCACATCATAAGCTCCATAGCAGCAGCAACTTTGTACCCATTACTAAATAAATCATCAGCACACCCGCCAAAATCGTTGTATTGAGTACCCAGACCTTCATCATACATAATGATATTGCTCAATGCACGAAACAACTCCTTTACAGAATCATGCAACTGAGCATCGCAACAAAATTCTAGAAATGCTTTTAACACCACCCCCACTTCAGCATTAGCAAAAGCTACCAGATTTTCATTGTTGGTTGCTAGTTGTCTAAGTATCAGCAATACATTATCACGCTTTAAAGAGGTATCTTCTACACATAAAACTAACTGGCGTATTACACCATAGTAAACAAGGTTTTGTTGACACTCAGCATCACTAATTAAAATACCTACCGCTACAATAGCAGTTTCTTTAAGTACCTGCAGATATTCTTTGCCAAGGTAATTAACCCAATCATCAAGCAGTACTTTATTATTTATACCTACCAGCGGTTGATCAGTTTCAAGCTCACCCACAGGCAGCACTTCAATAGGGTTAAGCATAGCAAGTGTAGCTGTTTTTGTTAGGTTGGTTAGCATTTTACTAGCATAATTCTTATAGGTATCAGGATTATTGCTGTGTAATATATTCACCAAGTTCAAAATTGGCATCAACTCATGAAGACACGCACAATTATAATCATTATTACTGAGCTGCGACAGTGCATTGAGCGCATCTTCTTGAGAAATGTTAACAACCTGGGCTGTAGTTGTGCCAGAGTAGCTGCAAAGCACGACATTGGATAACTGTTGTGCATACATATGTGCAGGAACTTTCGCCGCTTCCTGTTTGATTACTTGAGGTATGTCGTTATTAACCAGCAGCCTAATCCACCTATCAAGATCCCACTCCTCAACCATCTGATCGTGATGAACGTTTTCACCAGCATGATAATTCTTAGCAAAATATACAAGCGTTCTGACTGCTAATTCGCCACGCTTTGGAAACATAACACATTCACCCAGCATATCCACCAACGCAGGAATACCTATCACATTTGCAACTAGTGTAAAACCTTCGCCTTTAATTTTAATTACTATATTTAAGATTATTTCAGCTACAATATTTTTATGATCCGTAGATGACTCAGCATCTTGGAGTACCTTTACAAATTCTTGTAGTGCCTTAAGAGCACCTACCCGTCTGATAGTCTCAGTTGATATGGCTTCTAGGTTGTGTCGATTATGTTGATATAATTGAAATAGGGTAATAAGCACGTGTTCACGACAAGATTCATTATCTAGCAACTTAACTAACCGCCTAAAACAGTCTTTATGTGCAATAACACGAGCACAATTCTCAGGAGAACTTGTAAGATGAGCAAGCAATGTAGACGCTAGTATTTTTGCATCATCTAGTGTCTCAGTTAATAACCCAATCAATCTTTTGATAGTATCCTCCAAGGGTTGTAATGCTACCTTTGGTAAAGACTTTTCTGGGCTATCCCCAGTAAACATCTCATCTTCTGGGCTATCTCCAGTAAATATCTCAGCTTTGCTGATTGTTTGATCAAATAGTTGCGCTATTTCATCTGGCTGCTTATTTTTATTTTTATCACTAAGGGATAACCTTCTAAATTCGTAAAATCTTCTATTACCGACTTCGTTAACTTCCTCAACAAATTCCAAATAATTGCACTCTGAACCATCACCCGTACGTAGACCAATTATGTGACCAGGTGTAGTAAAATTAAATTTAAGTTGCTTCTGTTGCTTCTCATCTACAATAGCAATACTATCAGCACTTACACTCCAGTTGCCATCCTCGTCCGAAACGGCAGTTTCATCAATCACCTTCCATCCATAACTATAACCCCTCACCATTCGCAACATATTACTAATCGCAGTAGATCTTTCTTCAAGTGGCAAATTAGCTAGCAAAGATATAAGCAAACAAATAGCCTTTTCTTGGAAAAATTGAATGTGGTTTTGCGGAACCCGTGCGATATCAGCCAGAAATGAAATTACTAAACTTTTATATTCTTGAGACTCCATAAGACTAGAATTATTACTTATACTCATCCAAAGTTTGACACTTCCAAAATTTCTAATACAACTACGAACATCACTAATCCCAACATTATCCTTTGGAGGCTGTTCATTTTTGACAAACTCATTTAGTATAGCAAGCGCTTGTCTATGCAGACTAGAACTAGCTGGGGCTCTTAAAACCCTAATTTGCTTCCTTACCTCAGCCAGAGAAAACTTAACATTTGGTTTTTCTTCAGCTTTTTCCTGTTGATTAATTCCGGCATTAAATAACCCATCTGTTTGTGCAGCGCTTTGTGAACTACTATCTGGGCTAGAGGGCAAAATTCTTCTGGGGCTAGGAACCAATGGTAATGCTGGTGATGTTGAATACATTAAAATCTCCGCTTTGTTTTTGAAATTAAAAAAGTGCATGGGAGCTAGTATACACAATTTTGGACATTTATCAATGCCCATTTTAGGTGGTGTAATTTACGCCTTAAAATTAAATACCAAAAAAGCGGATTATAAAAGCATCAACTTTATCTAGATTAATTTATATATAATAAGTCATTTTTGTCATCACTTTTGATGACAAAAACATTATTTTTTTTATAAACTCTGGTAATTCTGCCGCACCAGAATCATGCGCCATTTTTTCGTGCTCATTCTCATCAATTTTCATCTGATTCACAATTGCCCTACTTTTGTTATCATTTTCAGGTAGTAATTGCAAATGCTCATCTAAATGTTTGCCTACTTGGCGCTCTGTTTCTTCCAAAAACCCCAAGCTCCACTCATCTCCAATGCTGCCAGCAACAATACCAATACCTAAACTTGCTAGATAAAAGAGCGGATTAAATATACTGGACTTACCACCCAATTCACGAATCCGCAGGTTTGTCCAAGCAAGATGCTCTAATTCTTCAAACGCCGCATTTTCAAACGCAGCCCGGTTCACCTTATCCCTAGAAGTGAGAGCCTGTCCTTGGTACAAAGCTTGAGCACAAACCTCCCCACAATGATTAACTCGCATCAAACCTAAAGAATGCTTTTTTTCATGAACCGATAGAGTTTTATCTTCAATTACATGTGAATCTGGATGAACACGTCTGGACACAACATTATTTGTCAATGTTTTCAATACCTTATCTGCCTCAACAATTATTCTATCAATCATATTTTTTGACTTTACTAAACAATTTTTAACAATTTTTATGCAGCTAAACTTGCATTATCTAGCATTTACCAGTTACAATTATACCGTCATAAAATTACCAATGGTGTTATTTTTATAAAAAAGGATTATTAATGAATTTAGAAAAACTGAGTGCTGGTAGTAACTTACCTGATGAATTTAATGTAATTATTGAAATCCCGGCTAATTCGGCGCCGGTTAAATATGAAATGGATAAAGAATGCGGGGCTTTATTTGTGGATCGCTTTGTCGGCACTGGCATGTCATATCCAGCTAACTACGGGTTTATACCGCATACTCTTTCAGAAGACGGCGACCCTGCAGATGTAGTAGTTATAACGCCTTACCCGGTTGCACACGGTGCAATAGTTAAATGTCGCGCCCTCGGAGTGCTGCGCATGGAAGATGAGTCCGGAATTGATGCAAAAATATTGGCGCTGCCAACTGTAAAATCATGCGCGATGTATGCACATATTGACAAACTAGATCAGTTTCCGCCATTATTAATCGACCAGATTAAGTATTTTTTTGAACATTATAAAGGACTAGAAAAAGGCAAATGGGTAAAAATAACCGGTTGGGAAGATGCGCAAGCAGCAAAAAAAGAAATTATTGATTCAGTGAATCGCTATAACAATAGCTCGCTATAATAGTAACTCGGTATAAAAAATAACGAATAACTTATGGTACAAGCGCGTAAAAAACCCAAAGCTAAAGTTGCAAATCCAGCCAAGACATTGGAACATCGCCGAGAAATAATTAGCATTCATCAATTTAGTAAGATTGCTATGACTTTTTGGCTAGGCGGTACATGGATGGCTGGAATAGTAATATTTCCGGTATTATTTAAAACTTTAGATCAGATTACTGCCTCTGAAGTAGTTGGGCAAATCCTTAATATTCAGGCTTATATTGGAGTTATCTGTTTAATCGTCGCTATAATTGAGGTAATAATTAACCATAAGCTTTCTTTATTAATGACTAAGCGGTTTTGGTATATTATTAGTATGTTTTCGATTTTAGTGATAAATTATTTTGCAATATTTCCGGTGGTGTATCATCTTCGTGAAAAACTGTCCTCAATTGCCCATAAATTTATTGCGCTACAAAACAATACCTTTGATTTTTGGCATTCCTTATCTGCAATTCTATTTGTTTTTATTTGCATTATAGGTATGCTTTACTTAATTGAAATGTAACTAATTTATTAAACCCGGCTAATTTAATTTAAAGCCTACAAACATGTTAATGTAACCATATTAATGTGAACATATCATGTAGATAAAATGATTAAAAAAGTGGGATAAATTTTAACTTTATTAACCCTAATCGAATTGTTCACTTTTTTGCTTGATTTTTAATAAAACGCCCTCATATTAATTCGAGTTGGTAAAATTTAATAATTTTTATATGCGTCTATACTTTATATACGTGTATACAATTAATATCAAAATTAATATCAAATAAATTTTTTAAGGCAAACAAATGCATCTCACACCTACCCAGATAGTTGATGAACTAGATAAATACATTATTGGACAATCAGCAGCAAAAAAAGCTGTCGCAGTTGCGCTAAGAAACCGTTGGCGTCGGCAGAATGTAGCAGAACCGCTAAGACATGAGATCGTACCTAAAAACATTTTACTAATTGGTCCAACTGGGGTGGGTAAAACTGAAATTGCCCGTCGACTGGCTAAGCTTGCTGATGCACCGTTTATAAAAGTGGAAGCAACTAAATTCACTGAAGTTGGTTATGTGGGTAAGGATGTTGATTCAATAATCCGTGATTTGGTTGAGACTTCAATTAAGGATCATCGTGAGCGCGCACGGAAGACTAATATAGAAAAAGCGCGTGAGCTAGCCGAAGAAAAAATCCTAGATATTCTATTGCCACGGGCTAAGTCTGAAGAAAACGTTATGCCTGATTATAAGGATAACCCAACCCGTGAGAAATTCAGAAAATTATTAAAACAGGGTAAGTTTGACGACAAAGAAGTTGAAATTGAAGTCGCAACCCCTAGAGCGCGTATAGAATTAATGGGACCTCCTGGATTAGAGGATTTAACCAGTCAAATTCAGAGTATGTTTGAAAGCAGTACTGAAGGTAAAAAGAAAAAACGCAAGCTCAAATTAATTGATGCCTTTAAGGTTATAACTGAGGAGGAAGCTGGACGCTTGGTTAATGAGGATGAAATTAGAAGCAGCGCTTTAAAAAGTGTAGAAGAAAACGGCATTGTATTTTTAGATGAAATTGATAAAGTTGCTACTAGAAATGACAGCAGCAGTATTGATGTGTCGAGATCAGGTGTACAACGTGATTTATTGCCATTAGTTGAAGGAACTACCGTATCTACCAAATATGGAATGGTTAAAACTGATCATATATTATTTATTGCTTCGGGAGCGTTTCATGTATCTAAGCCGTCAGATTTGCTGCCTGAATTACAAGGTCGGTTTCCTATTCGGGTTGAATTACATTCTTTAACTGTAGATGATTTTGCGAAAATTTTAACTGCAACCAATGCCTGCCTAACTGAACAATATAAGGCGTTATTGGCAACCGAATCTACCAATCTTACTTTTACCAAAGATGGAATTAATAAAATTGCTGAGATTGCATTTAGGGTTAATGAGAAAACTGAAAATATTGGTGCACGCAGACTATATACCATTATGGAAAAACTGTTAGAGGATGCATCTTTTGCCCCTGAAAAACACCCTAAATTAACCGTTAACGCTAAATTTGTCACAACTAAACTTGAAGAAATTGCCAAGTCTGAAGACTTATCTCGTTACGTATTATAGTACATAAAATACAGATCAAGTAGTAACGTAATAAATTGTCTAAACAACAATTATTACGTTACTACTAGGTAGTTATATTACCAAACAAATCATACTCGTTAGAATCGGTAATCACCGCCTTTACTATATCACCAACTTTTATCTGATTTGAATGCTGAGCAGTT
>JAUPUP010000157.1 GCA_030917485.1 Pseudomonadota bacterium | reverse complement strand
GATAAGACGGTTCTATTGGTACATATGCGCAACCAGCTTTTAACACCGCAAGTATTGCAATTAACATATCACAACTACGATCCAGGCATAGTGCAACCAGATTTTCATTTTGTAGAGCATAGTTATCACGCATATAACGTGCCAACTGGTTGGATTTTTCATTTAATTCCTGATAGCTCATCTGTATGTTTTCATACACTAACGCGATGTTATCTGGAACTTTAGATACTTGCTCCTCAAATAGTTGTACGATAGTTTTGATAACACTTTTTGTTGCACCTGTTGTACAGCTTGCTATTTGCGTTAATTCTGATAAATTTATATCATTGCTGTTCTGATGATTATATTGTTGTAGCCCATCGTTCTGCATATTATTTGTATCTCCAATTTATGTTTTTGTAATATTTTAAACGTTAGTATTTGCCCAAATCCAGTAAGTATGTACTGAGGATAAAATCTTTATTTAAAGATTTAACCTGTAATGAATTGATGCACAATACTTAAATAATTCTTGACTTAAGCTGTTATTTTAAATGAGATTTTTTGTTTTTAAAACCTGCATTAATTGATGGCGGTATAATGATTAGCAAAAATAACTGATAAATATAATTTGACAAATACATTTGTTATAATGTATCATTACGTCATAACAAATGTATTTCAAGGATTATCGTATTATGCAAAACCCAGCTTGGCAAGCTTTTGTTGATAAGCTTTTACAATTAAAAACTAAAGAGCAGCTAAATGAGTTTTTGAACGTATTGTTAACTTTGTCGGAAATTGACGAGTTATCTAAGCGCCATGCAATAATTTGTGCTCTTTTACGTAATGATAAAACTCAACGCGAGATTGCTCGTGATTTAAAAGTGAGTATTGCTAATGTTAGTCGTGGTGCTAATGAACTGAAAACCTGTTCGGATCAGGTAAAGGAAATGTTTTTGTGAATTGTGAAGTTCTGAGTTTGTGACTCTGGAGTCTGTGACTTTGGAGTCTGTGACTCTAGAGTCTGTGAGAGATAAAATGGATTTAAATATTGAAAAATTACATCACCCGCTGGGTAATATAATTGTACGTGAAATGCCCTATGATCAGCTAACCCCCATCATGGTATATTCTGCTATTGGAGGGGTTAATTCTTGTATGCTTGAATCAGCCTATGATGATGGTTATGGCACTTATTCATTTATTGGAATTAATCCTTTAGCAACTTTTAGTGCAGTTGGCAAGAAAATAACTGTTTCTACAGAGTCGGCTGAAATTATTCAAATTGAGGGTGATCCATATTTGCTGTTGCCGCATTTTATAGCAAAGCGTAAAGCATTTGGTTTTGTTGGATATGACGCAGTTAGGTTAAAAGAGCATCTTCCTAGTCGTCATAAGGCAGATAAAAATATGCTGCCAGATTTTTTATTTAAACTCTACAAGACTATTATTAAATTTGATCATAAAATGCAAAAATTAATCTTTACTCATGAGGGTACTGATCTTGAATTAGATAAAATAATTGATAAGATTTTGTCGCCGCTTCCGCTGCGTTGTTTTGGTATTACTGCGCCACTTGAAATTAGCAGTGATGTTACTGATGAAGAATTTGCGGGGATGGTTGAATCAGCCCAAGAATATATAAGGTCTGGAGATGTTTTTCAAGTGGTTTTATCCCGAACTTTTAGCGCTTCTACTAGGGCTAAACCACTAGATATTTATCGTGCACTAAGACAATTAAACCCAACTCCATATTTAGCTTTTTTTGAAGAAAATGATTATGCTATAGTTAGTGCCTCACCTGAACTGTTAGTGGGAGTTAAAGGTAGAGCTATCGAAACAGTGCCGATAGCTGGTACCTGTAAGGCTGGTGATGATGTTAGTCAATTACTTGCTTGCCCTAAGGAAACTGCTGAGCATGTCATGCTGGTGGATTTAGCTAGAAATGATATAGGATCGGTTGCTACTCCAGGTACAGTAGAAGTATCGCGTTATAAAGAAACCAAATCATATTCGCATGTTACTCATATAGTGTCACGGGTAATTGGTGAATTAAGCGATGAATTACATCCACTTTGTGCTTTAAAGGCTATACTTCCTGCTGGAACTTTATCTGGTGCACCTAAAATTAGAGCTATGCAAATTATTGATGAACTTGAATGTTCACAGCGTGGCCTATACGGTGGTGCAATTATGTTGATTGATGAAAATGGAGATATTACTAGTTCTATTGCCATTAGAAGTGCAGTGATTTGCGATAATGTGGTTGAAATTAGAACTGGTGCTGGAATAGTTTTTGATTCAATACCAGAAAAAGAGGTCATGGAAACTAAGTTAAAGGCTCGCGGAGTAATAGCAGCCCTAGAATTAGCTCATGGAGGATTACAATGATCTTGATAATTGATAATTATGATAGTTTTACTTATAATTTATATCAGGCATTAGCGTTGATTACCGATGAAGTAAAAGTTTATCGTAATGATGCGATAACTATTGATGAAATTAAGCGGCTTAATCCGGATAGTATAATTTTATCTCCTGGTCCTGGACGTCCTGAAACAGCAGGTATTTGTATTGATGTAATTAAGCAGTTGGGGAGTATTACTCCTATTTTAGGCGTATGTCTGGGACACCAGGCAATTGGAATTGCTTTTGGAGCTGTTGTTGGTCGGGCGCCAGAGCCGCTACATGGTAAAGATAGTTTAATTTTTCATAATCAGAGTATGTTATTTAATGAGGTCGATTTGCCATTTCGGGCTGGTCGTTACCATTCATTAATTGTTGAAGAAAAAAATTTACCGGCAGATTTAATCATTGATGCTCGTGATGAAAAAGGCAGCATTATGGCGTTGAGTCATCGTAATTACCCAATATATGGGGTGCAATTTCATCCGGAGTCTATATTGACTCCACAGGGAGTGCAAATATTAAAAAATTTTATTACTATGCGGGACTAATTTAATGCTAAAACCATACATAAATAAACTTATAAAGAACATTGACTTAACTGAGAATGAAAGTTATCAAGCTTGCATTGCTTTGCTCGATGAAGCTAATGATGTTCAAGCTGCTGCTTTTTTGGCTTTGATATCAGCGAAGGAAATAGCAGTAAATGAGTTTTTGGGATTAATTAACGCGGTTAAACAACATACCGTACCGGTTGAGTTTGATGCTCCAGTAGTGGATATAGTTGGTACTGGCGGAGATGGATTTAATTCAGTCAATATTTCTACTGCAGCAGCTCTGTTGACGGCTGCGTGTGGGGTGCCGGTTATAAAACATGGAAATAGAGCAGTGTCATCTAAATGTGGCTCGGCTGACGTGTTGGAGGAGTTGGGGTTTTTAGTTAATCAAAGTGCGAATGTGGTTATTGATAATGTTAAAAAAACTAATTTTGGGTTTTGTTATGCGCCAAACTTTCAGCCAGTACTAGCCAAACTTCGTGATATAAGGTGTAGTTTAGGTATTCCGACGGTGTTTAACTTAATTGGTCCATTGTGTAACCCGGCAAATGCCCAATATTTATTACTGGGGGTTGGTAATCCTGATTATGTTGAAATAATTGCTCAAGTGTTATGTGAGCTCGGTACAAAGCGTTCATTGGTATTTAATGGGCACGGGCTGGACGAATTAAGCTGCCAAGGTCCTATAGATACGCTATTGCTTACCAATGGTAAAATTGAGCCGTTTAGAATTGATCCGCTGCTGTTGGGATTGCGCAAATGTGAAATGAATGATTTGATGGGTGGGGATGTTAAGTATAATGCACAAGTTATATACAATACGTTGGCAGGTGAAGATACGCCTATTACTGATACAGTAATCTTAAATGCAGCTGCAGCATTGTTTATTTATGGGGCTGAGGATAGCCTGTCTAAATGTGTTGAAAGAGTTAGGGATAGGTTAAATGATGCTGGCAGTGAGTATATTATTCCACGCAATCGTTTGCAAGAGATAGTTTCACGCAAGCGTAAAACTATTAGAAATAAAAATATGCGAGATAAAAAAAGTTTAAAAGCAGCGATACTAGCTAAACCTAATGGGGCAGTTATTGCTGAAATTAAACGTGCTTCGCCGTCGGCTGGATTAATTGCCCATATAGATGATCCTGCTTATAGGGCTAAACAATACGTTTTATATGGCGCTGCTGCTATTTCTGTTTTAACTGATGAAGGGTTTCAGGGAGGAATGGATGATTTAATTGCAGTAAGCAGCAGCTTATACGATACTGATATTCCGATTTTATGTAAAGATTTTTTTATTTATCCAGAGCAAATTGCGCAAGCGTATGCAGCAGGCGCCGATGCCATTTTAGTTATGGTCTCGGTATTAGGTGAAGACACGCATAAAATGGTTAGAATAGCCCATGATTTTGGGTTGGAGGCTTTGGTTGAGGTGCATAGCTTGGATGAGCTGCCAATTGCGCTTAGTGCTGGAGCTGATATTATAGGAGTTAATCAGCGTAATTTGAAAGATTTTAGTATGCACCCTGAGATTATGGCAGCAATATTTAATGAATTGCCGGATAATGTGATTAAGATTGCTGAGTCTGGAATTTGTAGTGTGGATGATATGCAAAATATGTATAAAATGGGGTACAATGCTGTTTTAGTTGGTACAGCTTTATCTCGGTTAGATAATCCAAGAGAGTTTTTTGTTTGAGTCCAAGATTGAAAGACAAAGAGTAAATATGTTGATAAAAATTTGTGGGGTGACTAACCCCCACATCGCACGCCTTAGTGCGATAAATGGGGCTGATTATATCGGATTGTTATTTTCATCTGTATCACCAAGGCAGATTAATTTAGACACAGCTATCCCAGTTTGCCGTGCAGCTAGAGATGCTGGTGCAGAGGTGGTGGGAGTGTTTGTAGATGAAGACTTTGATCAAATTCAAAATATAATAGATGTATTGGATTTAAAGCTTATTCAGTTACATAGTGATAAAGTGCGTGCAGTTTGTAATTTATTTGATCCTAAATTACAAATCATCTATGTACTTAGTCAAGAGATTAAGATGCAACCATTACCATCAAACCTAGATTCGCAGAAGGATTTTTTACTTTTTGAAAATTGCAGTCCGTTTGAATTCAATGACAGCAGCATTAAAAGTTTTAGGTATTTTATTGCTGGCGGTTTGGGATATGATAATGTAGAAGATGCTATTAGTAAATATTCACCTAATGGAGTTGATTTATCCAGTCGGCTGGAGTCAGATTTAGGTGTTAAAGATTCGCAAAAGGTAGTTAAGTTTATTGAAAAAATACGCAGAACTCACGGACGTTTTGGCCAGTTTGGGGGTAGATATGTGCCGGAGTTGCTTATGACCCCGTTGCTTGAATTAGAGAATGCGTATAATACTATTGGTAAAACATCATTATTTCGCCAAGAGTTAAATAATATTTTAAAGAATTATATTGGTCGACCAACTGCTTTGACTGAGGTTGCTAATTTTGCTGCGGCAATTTATAATAATAAATCATGCAGTAATATTTCATGTGGTAATACTTCAAATAGTAGCAGAATGCGAATATTATTAAAGCGTGAAGACTTATTACATACGGGTGCGCATAAAATTAACAATTCGCTGGGACAATGTTTGTTAGCTAAAAAAATGGGTAAAAGTCGTGTTATTGCAGAAACTGGCGCTGGTCAGCATGGGGTGGCTACGGCAACAGCATGTGCTATGTTTGGCTTGGAGTGTGTTATTTATATGGGTGAAGTTGATATGCAACGTCAAGCGCCCAATGTAACCAAAATGCGCTTGCTGGGAGCTAGTGTGGTTAGTGTAACTAGTGGTTCACGGACGCTAAAAGATGCAGTTAATGAGGCATTGCGGGATTGGGCAGAAACTTATGATACAACCCATTATTGTCTAGGTTCTGCATTAGGTCCGCACCCTTTTCCGTCAATGGTTGCTGATTTTCAGTATATTATTGGTGAAGAGGCAAAACAGCAATTTTATTCAATGGTAGGTACACATCCACATGCTGTAATAGCTTGTGTTGGTGGTGGTTCAAATGCTATTGGTATTTTTGGGGCATATTTAGAAGGTGTGGAAGAGGCACAGGTTAAATTAATTGGGGTTGAAGCTTATGGGCATGGTTCTGGCTTGGGTAATAATGCAGCACGGTTTAAAGAAGGTAGCCCTGGAGTATTGCACGGTACATATAGTTACTTATTGCAAACAGAATCAAGGCAAGTAGTAGAGACACATTCAATATCGGCAGGTCTTGATTATCCAGCGGTAGGTCCACAGCATGCGCATTTGTTTGTTAATGGTCGTGTTGTTTATGATGCTGTAACTGATGATGAGGCGTTGCAGGCATTTTTATTGTTAAGTAAGACTGAGGGTATAATTCCAGCTTTGGAATCATCACATGCTCTGGGCTATTTAATGAGCCATATTGATGATTTTCCGGAAGATGCGGTTATTTTAGTTAATTTATCTGGACGTGGGGACAAAGATTTACCTAGCTTAAGTAAGGAATTATTAACCTATGTGTAGAATAACTCGGGCATTTGCCCAAAAAGCTAAAATTGTTTATTTAACTGCCGGCGATGACGGAGTTGTGGATGAAAACTGCCTTATTAGTATGAGTAATAGCGTTGCTACCACTGATACTATCGCTGCTGCAATCAATGCTAGCGTTGAATATTTTTTGGCATTAGTTAATTCTGGGGTTAATATTCTTGAAATTGGCGTTCCTTTTTCTGATCCGGTTGCAGATGGAGCAACTATACAATTAGCTATGACACGTGCTTTAAAAAATGGTATTAATTTTAATCATGTCTTAGAAATTGTTAAAAGAGTTCGAGATAAGTCTGAAGTGGCATTGGTATTATTTACGTATTATAATCCAATTTGTATTAATCTAGCCGAGTTTCTAAGTGCAGCAAAAATGGCCGGAGCAGACGGTATATTGGTAGTTGATTTACCGCTTGAGGAAAGTGATGAATTTAGTCGCTTATGTCGGCAAATTGGATTGGCCCACATTATGGTTGCCTCTGCGTCTACTTCGTTAGAACGCACTTTGCTGCTCTCAAGAAATGGTAGTGGTTTTTTATATTATGCTTGTCGTCGTGGAACTACTGGAGTTAGAAATGATTTAGCAGATGATTTAATTGCTAGAATTAAGCAAGTAAAAGAGTCTTCTGATCTGCCGGTTGCGGTTGGTTTTGGAGTGTCTAATAATAATATGGTACAGCAAATTTTAAGTATTGCTGATGGGTGTGTGGTAGGCTCTTATTTTGTTGATAAAATTGCTAAAGGCATTTCACCACAAAATTTGGGGCAGATGGCTGGGGAAATGTTTAATGTTGACTAAAACTTTAACTAAAGTTGATAAAATTGCTATAAAAATAACCAGGCAAAAACAGTCCAGCTATACAATAACTATAGGCAGGAATATATTGCCTGATTATAAATTATGGTTGTCGCAGTACACAAATAATCCACAGCTTGTCATTATAACAGATAAAATTGTTGAACATTTAATAGCTAAACAGTTTGCTGATGAATTATCTGAGGGTGGTTATAAGGTGTTATTACTCAGTATTGTACCTGGTGAAGAATCTAAGTCTAGCAGTGTTAAAGAGCATTTGGAAGGGGAAATGCTGAAGTATCAGTATGATCGGCATACGTTACTGCTTGCAGTTGGCGGTGGAATTGTAGGTGATTTGGCTGGATTTATAGCTGCAACCTATATGCGTGGCATTAATTATATTCAAATACCTACTACCGCGCTAGCTATGATTGATAGCAGTGTTGGCGGTAAAACTGCAATTAATACGCAATATGGTAAAAATTTAATTGGGGCATTTTGGCAACCACAGGCAGTTATTATGGATTTAAATTTGCTGGATAGTTTACCCAAGATACAATTGATTAATGGGATAATTGAGGCTTTAAAAATTTATCTCACGTTGGATGCTGCAAGCTTTGCTTATGCAAAATTACATCTGGATGATATTTTAAAACGTAATCATGCTAAGTTACAGCGTATAATTAAACGTGCTGTGCAGTTAAAGGCAGGGGTGGTTATGGCTGATGAGCGTGAAGAAAATTTACGGATGATTTTGAATTTTGGGCATACTATTGGGCATGCTTTAGAGAAATTGAGTAATTTTCAGATTTTACATGGTTATGCTGTAGCTTTGGGAATTTTGGTTGAGGCTAGAATTGCTCAATTAATGGGTTTGCTTAGTAGCGACAATTATGAGCTTATTGCAGGAGTATTCTATCGACTGGGAATTAATCGCGAAATGTTAACACCATTTAATGCAGTAAATGTAAATGAGGAAATGATAACTGATAAAAAATCTAAGGAAAGCCAAATACATTGTGTACTACTTAAGGATATTGGGGCAG
>JAUPUP010000156.1 GCA_030917485.1 Pseudomonadota bacterium | reverse complement strand
TATATCACCAACTTTTATCTGATTTGAATGCTGAGCAGTTTTGATATCCACCACACCATCAATTTCAGGCGCATCATATTTAGTCCGTCCAACTATCTTCCGCCGTCCAACTTCATCAACAAGAATATCCAAAGTTTTACCTACTTTACCAGCTAGTTTATTACGGCTAATGGCTAGTTGATGTTGCATAAATCTATGATGGCGTTCTTCTTTAATTTCTTCGTCAACAGCATCAGTTAAGTCATTTGCTTTAGCTCCTGCTACTGCTGAATATTTAAAACAGCCTACTTTTTCAAGCTGCGCTTGTGTCAAAAAATCTAATAACATATTAAAATCTTCTTCAGTCTCACCCGGAAAACCAACAATAAAAGTGCTCCTAATCGCCAAATCTGGGCAAATATTGCGCCACATTTTAATACGTGACATCGTGTTGTCAATATTGCCGGGGCGCTTCATACGTTTTAGAATTCTGGGGCTGGCATGTTGAAACGGAATATCTAAATAAGGTAAAATTAGGCCTTCTGCCATCATCGGGATAATGCCATCAACATGTGGATATGGATATACATAATGCAGACGTATCCAGGCACCCAACTTACCTAATTCAGTACATAAATCATGCATTTTGGTCTTTACTGGGCGTCCATTATAAAAGCCGGTTCTATACTTAATATCAACACCGTAAGCACTGGTATCCTGCGAAATAACCAATAACTCTCTGGCTCCCGCATTGACCAATTTAGCCGCCTGATCTAAAACATCACCAATCGGATACGAATCAAGCTTGCCACGCATATCTGGAATAATACAAAAAGTACAGGTGTTATTACATCCTTCGGATATTTTTAAATATGCGTAATGCTTAGGCGTTAATTTAACTCCTTGGGGTGGCACTAAGTCAAGAAATGGATCATGTGGCTTTGCTAGATTAGCATGCACCAAATCCATAACTTCATTTGCTGCATGAGGTCCGGTTATACCCAACACGTTGGGGTATTTGCTGGTAATTACATCTGCCTTTGCCCCTAAACAACCAGTAACAATTACTTTGCCATTTTCCTTAAGCGCCTCTGCAATAGTACTTAAGGATTCTTCAACTGCCGAATCAATAAATCCACAAGTATTAATAATTACTAAATCTGCATTAGTATACTCAGCCACTATGTCATATCCTTCAGCTTTTAACTGGGTAAGAATATTTTCTGAATCAACCAAGGCTTTGGGACACCCCAAAGAAATAAATCCAATTTTCGCCATTAGCTATTTAATTTCCTTTGCACTTTTATTTAGTTCAATATATAGTCTTTGTCTTTCAATCCTGGACTGTGTCATATCTTATAAAACGCTCTCGTGTACTTATATGTACACGGTGGGACGCGTCGGTACTCGTCGGGACTAGTCCCCGTCGCTTTTTATTGCGATATTCCTTGTCCAGTTAAATCTACTTTTTAAATCCCTTGTCTTTTGTAGTACCAGCAAAAGGCATCTGCATATAATTTAGCATACTTTCAGTTTGCTGTTTTAAATGTTCTTGCATTTTTAAAAAAACATTAGTATTACTCTGCATGTATTCTTTAATGTTTTCTTCTAACTCCGGCGCTTGCTGGCGCATAAATTCTTTCCACAGCTCCACCCCTGACGGTAAGGTTTCCTTACCATACATATCCCTTATTTGTTCGTAAAACTGTTTTTGCATTTTACGAAATAAATCAATCCCATGGTCTAAGAACGGACTTAATGAGGATTGGAATGCTTTGCCGTAAAAACGAATTATCTGAAATAAAAAATCATTGGAAAACATTGGAACTCCATTAATTTCCTCTTCTAAGATAATCTGGAGCAAGACGCTGCGAGTGACGTCTTGTTCACTCTTAACATCAATAACCTTGACTAATTCACCATCAACAATAATCTGTTTTATATCCCCAAGTACAATATAGGTACTGGTTGCTGTATCGTATAACCTACGATTCTGATATTTTTTTATAATTCTAGTTTCCAATTTCTTTTTCATACTTTATTGTATTACTCTCAAAAAACAAGATGGTTTTTTAATTACGATTTATACTCTGCGTCTTTGAAAGCTAGACTTTGAGTATATTTGCAAATTTTATTTACAAAAAACTTGACAACCAATGCTGCAATGCACCATAATACTACCTGAGGACATTATTTTGAGTAAATAATATACACGTCATAGTGTGCAAACTTGTATTATAATACAAATTTGAGCATGTAATTGTACCTTATTTATTAATGAAATGTTAAATATAACTAATTTATCGAATAGACCTAGGTTTTTCGTGGGGGGAAATAAAATGATACACAAAAAAAATGAACGTATAGCAGAAGCCGCTTCTGAATCAGTTGAGCATGCCAAAGAATTTTTGCAAACATCTATTAGCGGTATTGAAAAAATTGCAAAGCTGCAACTTGACTCTTCAAAAGCAATGTTGGAAAAAACTTCACAAGCATTAAAGGAAATGTCTCAAGCGACAGATCCAAAAGATTTTTTTACTCGCATTAGTCAGTTAGCCACTAACTCCGTGGAATCAAACATTTGCAATTGCAAAGAAATGTATGAAATTTTAAGTGAAGTACAAAACAATGTTGGTAAACTAATTGAACATCATTTGCATAATACGCAGCAGCATATTGCTGATGCTGTAGATGGTTTATCTAAATACAGCCCAGCAGCAGCTCATAATAATGGCGCTTCTGAATCAATTAAAAGCTGGATAGACAATACTAACCAGGCGATAAACACTATGCAAAATATGGCGCATCAGATAACTGATTTTACTACCAAAAACATTAAAGCTGCAACAGAGGCTTCGGTAAATGCCAGCAAAAGAGCTACAGCCAAGAAATAACTAAAGCCTGAACTTTAGAAGAATACGTTTAGAGTAGAATTTAAATAATCGGCTACTTTGGTAAGCAGGTATTTGTTATGATAAAACCCTCGTGTAATTATATAGTAGTTGCATGGGGGTTTTATTTAGAATTTTTAAGCACATGTTTGTTGTCTACATAGATTTTATCCCATAGAAAAATCAAATTTCTGGTAAAATAGCTACTGTATTTTAAATGAGAGAACTATGGTTGAGACGGATATTATTTGGCAGCAGTGTTTAATTTTATTAAAAGAGCAATTTGGTGAAGATAATTATAACACATGGTTTAAATTACTTAGGGCTAAATATGCTGACAATAAGTTGCAAGTTGTCGCTAGCAATCGCTTAGTTCAAGATTTTATTCAAAACAAATATTGGGCACAGATCAGTAATATTATAAATGAACTGACTGGTGGTGTTGAATCAGAGCTGATCGTTGGAGAAAACTCAAATTTTGCTTCGAAACATGGAACATCAGTTTCAAAAGCCCCAAAAAACCACTCTGCCACTTCCAAACATAAAACCGGAGACAATGGTCAAGATGGGCTTCGATCTGCCAAAGCAGATAATAAAGAGCTACTCGAAAGTTTACAGCAAGCAACTAAACTTAGCCCTAATTATACCTTCGATACCCTGATTAGGGGCAATTCGAATCAACTTGCTTATGCGATTGGTATGCATGTAACACAAAAACCAGGACACAAAAATCATAATCCGCTATTCATCTATGGTGGTGTTGGTTTAGGTAAAACCCATCTGATGCAGGCAATTGGTAATGAACGATATAAACATCACCCCAAATCAAAAATAAGGTATCTGCACGCTAATGATTACATTCAAGACGTCGTAAAAGCTTCTATGCGGCAGGGGTTTGATGAGTTAAAAAAATATTATAACAGCCTTGATTTATTGTTGATGGATGACATTCAATTTATTGCTGGTGATAAGACTAAGACTCAAGAAGAGTTTTTTTATACCTTTAATACTCTGCTAGATAAAGGTAAGCAGGTTATAATGACTTGTGATACTTACCCTAAAAACATAAATAATTTGAATGAGCGTTTAATATCGCGTTTTGCCTCCGGCTTGACGGTCGAGATTCAACCACCAGAACTAGAAATGCGCGTTGCAATTTTAAAACGCAAGGCCGAACAAAGCAGAATCAACCTAGATAATGAAGTTGCATTTTTTATTGCACAAAACATTAAATCCAATGTACGTGAGTTAGAGGGCGCTCTAAATAAGGTAATTTACCAAGCACATTTTTCTGAAAAAGGTATAAATCTCGCAATTGCCAAAGAGGCGCTGATGGATATATTTGCTCTAGACAGTCGCACTATTTCAATTGATGATATACAAAAAATTATTTGTGATTTTTATAAACTTAAAATTTCTGATCTGTTATCGGCAAAACGCACCCAAGTAATAGCCAGACCACGTCAAATTGCGATGAGCTTAGCTAAAGAATTAACTCAACATAGTTTACCGGTTATTGGCAATGCTTTTGGTGGGCGTGACCATACTACAGTTATTCATGCACAAAAAACTATTTCTAACTTACGGCAGTCTGATGAAAAAATGGAACGTGAATATAAATTACTAATTCAGATGCTAAATAATTAAACTCAACTTTTATTACATATAAGGATATAAGGTTAAAATTATGCTACTTACCATACGCCGTGACGCCCTGTTAAAAGCATTATTGCTAACTACCGGATTTGTTGAAAAAAAACAAACCATGCCAATTTTATCTAATGTATACATTAAAAAATCCGGCAATCAGATTACTATAATTTCAAATGATATGGAAATTCAAGCCAGTATAACATTCAGTGGCGAAATGACTGGCGAGGACTTCATAATTACGCTTCCCGCAAAAAAACTGCAAGATATTTTAAAGATATTTCCTGATGAAACCGATGTGGTTTTTAAACAAGATGGCAATAAAATTACTGTAAAATGCGGCGCAACAAAGTTCACCCTGCAAAGTATGACAGCAGATCATTATCCGCTGATACGAATAGCCGACACCGCAGTTTGTCAGTTTACTGTAGAACAATCTATTTTAAAATCTATGCTCGGGCAAATTCAATATGCAATGGCGGATAAAGACAGCCGGGTATTTCTAAATGGAATGTTGTTTGAAATAAGAAACAATCAATTGCGCTTAATAGCAACTGACGCGCACCGTCTTGGTTACGTAACCACGCCCATTAATGAAATTGTGGAAAACTGTAATGTTATCATACCGCGCAAAACTATCGCTGAGTTATATAAACTGCTTGAAGACAGCAACGATACAATTACCATCACTATATTTCCCAACCAATTATCTTTTGAAACAACTGGCAAGCAGTTAATAACTAAGATCATAGAAGGCAAATACCCCGACTATGAACGGGTGATACCGCTAGGTAATGACAAACTATGTTTGATTAAGCGATTGGAATTACTCAAAGCTATTGAACGAGTTGGAATAATTGGAATTGACAAATTAAAAACTGTAACTTTTGAGCTACTACCAAATACTTTGGTTCTAACATGTCGCAATGAAGAACAAGAAGATTCACGCGATGAAATCGAAATCACCTACCAGCATGATGAGCAATTAAAGGTATGCTTTAATATAAATTATGTGCGTGACTTATTAATTAATTCGCAAGCTGAAAATTTACAATGGGCATTTTTTGATGGGCAACGCAGCGTACTTGTTACTACTCCAAACGAGCCTAATTTTAAAGCCGTAATTATGCCACTACGTCATTAACACACAAAACATACTTTTAAAAAATATATTTTCACCGTTGAATGGGCGCAAGGCTGTTCGTAGAATGAATATATTAAACCTTATCTAAACCATCAAATTAACAATATCAATAAGTTATAATTATTTTTTAATTGTATCATTTTGTAAATAGTTATTTCTACGAACAGCCTTGGGAATGGGCGCAAGGCTGTTCGTAGAATGAATATATTAAACCTTATCTAAACCATCAAATTAACAATATCAATAAGTTATAATTACTTTTTAATTGTATCATTTTGTAAATAGTTATTTCTACGAACAGCCTTGGGAATGGGCGGGTTACCACCCATAATGGGAATGTGTTATAACGAATATATAATATATAATTTATTGCTGAAATGAGCTATGATGTTCTTTAATTTTTAACGTATAAAGCAAAATTTTATTTTAATTAAAAATGATAAAAATGCCAAAGCTCAGGTCGTGTAAATTTAACACTTTTAATAACGAACATTTTTATGAAGTAAGTAAACTAGACTAAGTTTAATTACAGCATGTTTATTTGAGCGTTATTGAATGTAAGTTACTACTCAGAGATTACTGCCAGCATATGCACGAAAGAACAAGGAATAACTTAAACAAAGCAACTGGAATACACAAATCAGTCACTAGGATTGCGCAAACGAAGTTTCTGCGGTTAACTTATCCATGTTTCTTATGCCGAAAGTAGCTAATTTAACTGTATGACACAGTTATCAGTGATGTAGGCTGAGTAGTAACAAATAATAATATTAGAAAGGTAAACATTATGACTGTTACTAGTTCTTCAAATTCTAATTCTGTGAAAAAATTCAAGTATCCTGATATTAAATTCGATGACAAATTGCGTGACACGCCAACAAGTGTTATGCAAACTCTATTTAATCCAAACCCATCACAAGTGCAACCCAATGAAAACGAGGATTCTTTAATGGATGATGCAAGTGCTTCAAATTCTCTAGAAATAAACTTTTCCACAAATGGTACGATGAAGAAGTCTTATCTTAATGCAATTATTGGAGCGATGAATCATATTGACCAAAAAGTAAAAAATGCAAAGGCATCACAAGGATTTCAAAACCCAGCAGAGCCCACCGCAAAGCAAGCAATCCTTGCAAATGCGTTGATGGATGGGGTTGATGATCTAATAAAGAATTCAAATAGTAAGTTGTGGCCTTGGCAGGTAGCAAAATACCTACAAGAAGGTTGTGAGTATTTGTTAAGGCATGAATCAGCAAATCAAGTAGAGAGCGATCCCGAATTCAAGAACAATATGCTTATGTATTCTAGCTTTTTTGCAACTATTAAAGAATTAGCCATTATACGCAGCGATATACGAGCTAAAAACATGGATCAAAAGATGAAATTTGATAAATCACACTTTAATGGAGAAAATGAACAGATTACCAAATTACAAGAAACTGTTAGATCATATTTTTCCGATGATGACTATAAGAAGTTCGAGCCTTCCAATGCGAGGGGCATGCGAATGAAAAATTTTGTTGGGGATCTTATTACAGGCAGTTTTGTAGGCGTGGTCGGGTTTAGCTACGCATCTGTAGCCGGTG
This sequence comes from Pseudomonadota bacterium, assembly GCA_030917485.1. Lineage (GTDB taxonomy): Bacteria > Pseudomonadota > Gammaproteobacteria > Burkholderiales > UBA11063 > Aquella. The sequence goes on along the minus strand of JAUPUP010000156.1, from coordinate 7,020 downwards.
CACTTGCTCTGTCTGCTGTACTATCTATAGTATTTCCCCCTACATTAGCTATTGTGATAACAGCAGGTTTAGCGATGTCATTATTTAAAGTCCTGGGGACATCGATAAGAAAGGTGATTAACTATCGGCATGCTGTGATGTTGGAGGATTTGATTAATAACCCTAAGCTTCCTCCTACCGGGACGACAATGCGACAAATAAATCCAGAGCTGCCCCGTAGTAATACCACAGCAACAGAAACTGATTAATAAAATTTCCTCCAAATAGGTTATTTTATAAAATCCTTACCTTCGTAATACAAGGGTAAGGATTTTTTTATAAGTCATATGCCTCCCCTATTCCGCACTAAAATTCAGAGATTAACTATACTCCTATATTCCAGCTTGGATTTTTTGAGCAGCATCACTATTGAGATATTTGGTAAGAATTAGCTTTGCAGTTTTAGCTGCAGATTGTTTCATATTTAGCTGATTTTAGAAAATATAAATTGTTCTTAATGCATCAGGAGTATGGGCATTTTATTAATCTAACGATTCGAAGTGTTAACGACGTGCTAGAAGAAAGTCCCCACTAATTCACGGAGCTAAGCGATCTTTTAAATAATACTTGACAAAATTAGTCAACTAATATTAAAATCACTCCTATAAGCAAATCAAATTTGAGAAAAATAATGAAATTAACTACTAAGGGAAAATTCGCGGTTACTGCATTATTAGATATTGCAATTTACAGCAATAGCACTCCTATGACATTATGCACTATTAGCGAACGTCAGGGTATTTCTGTGTCCTACTTAGAACAGTTATTTGTCAAGCTGCGCCGTTTTGGCATGGTTAAAAGCTATAAAGGTCCTGGTGGTGGCTATGTGCTCGCCAAAGATTTGAATAAAATCAGCGTATCTGAAATAATCAAAGCTGTTGATGATGATATGGATGCCCGCAGTTGTAACGGTATGCGAAATTGCAATAGCAATAATAAACAGTGCTTGACTCATGACTTGTGGAATGGACTGACTAATCATGTGTATAACTATTTAGACAATATAACTTTAAACGATTTGGTTTCACAATCAAAAACATCTATCATAAAATTAAGCAAAGCTTGAGTAGCAAAGCGTATAAATTTTGAAATTATAAATTTAAATTGATATATAAACGGAATTATGCATAACAATATTTTTTAAGAGTACCCCAACATGACATTAAAATTGCCCATATATTTAGACAATTCATCAACCACTAGAGTTGATTCGCGCGTCTTAGACAAAATGCTGCCCTTTTTAACGGATGACTATGGCAATCCAGCTTCACGCTCTCACAGTTTTGGCTGGACAGCAGACAAAGCTGTAGAGCATGCCCGCGAGCAAGTAGCCCAAAGTGTTGGCTGCGATAGCAAAGAAATCATCTGGACATCTGGCGCAACGGAATCGATTAACTTAGCCCTTAAGGGAGCCGCACATTTCTATCAAGATCGCGGACAGCATTTAATTACAGTAAAAACCGAACATAAAGCGACACTAGACACAATGCGTGAGCTGGAACGTACTGGTTTTACAGTTACTTACCTAACACCAGAACCAAACGGTTTACTTGATCTAGACAAGTTGACAGCGGCAATTTTACCCAACACCAGTATAATCTCAATAATGTTTGTTAATAATGAAGTTGGAGTAATCCAAGATATTCAAGCAATTGCTGAGATATGCCACTCCAAAAATATTATACTGCATGTAGATGCAGCTCAGGCTGTAGGTAAAGTTGATTTTAGCTTAGCCAATTTAAATGTAGACTTAATGAGTTTTTCTGCACATAAAGCCTATGGACCCAAAGGAATTGGAGCTTTATATGTAAGACGCCGTCCACGGGTGCGACTAATTCCTCAAATTCACGGCGGAGGTCACGAGCGTGGATTTCGCTCTGGCACTTTAGCTACTCATCAAATAGTAGGAATGGGAGAAGCATTTGCCATTGCCCGTCAAGAACTTGCAGTAGAGTTGCCTAGAATACGTAAGTTACGCGATAAACTTCTAAATGGACTTAAAGAGATTGAGGAAGTATATGTTAATGGGGATATGGAACACCGGATACCGCATAATTTAAATATCAGTTTTAATTTTGTTGAGGGTGAATCTTTAATAATGGCAATCAAGGATATCGCGGTATCTAGCGGATCTGCCTGTACCTCAGCATCCCTAGAACCGTCATATGTTCTTAGAGCGTTAGGCAGAAATGATGAATTAGCCCATAGCTCAATCCGGTTTAGCTTAGGTAGGTTCACCACTGAAGAAGAAATTGATTACACAGTCAAATTATTAAATGAGAAAATCAGCAAATTACGCGATTTATCTCCATTATGGGAAATGTTTCAGGAAGGCATTGACATTAGTACTTACGAATGGAAAGACCACGGCGAACGTGATATAATATTACATAACTAAGCACAAGATTATATACTCTTCGTCTTTGAGTATATAAGCAACATAACATAATATAATTATATTTATAATCTTGACAAGTAAAAGGATAAGGAGAAATAAAATGGCTTACTCAGAAAAAGTAATTAATCACTATGAAAACCCGAGCAACGCTGGCGCATTAGATAAAAATGACCCTGATGTAGGAACTGGAATGGTTGGTGCTCCTGCTTGTGGCGATGTGATGAAATTACAGATTAAAGTTAATGATGGCGGTATTATTGAGGATGCAAAATTTAAAACTTATGGTTGTGGCTCAGCGATTGCCTCATCTTCATTAGTCACTGAATGGTTGATTGGTAAAACTCTTAATGAAGCGCAAACCATTAAAAACAGTCAAATTGCAGAAGAGTTGGAGCTGCCTCCAGTCAAAATTCACTGCTCAGTGTTAGCTGAGGATGCAATTAAGGCTGCAATTGCTGATTATCGCAACAAACATAAGGTTAATTAATTGAAAATTGAATAAACTCAAGTGGAACAAATAACATGGCAATTACTGTAACCGAAAATGCAGCCCTGCGTATAGCAAGGTTTATTAAAAACCGTGGGCGTGGTGTCGGAATTCGTTTAGGCGTAAAGACTACCGGGTGCTCTGGTTTAGCTTATAAATTAGAATTTGTGGATGAAATTAATCCGGATGATGAGGTATTTGAATCCCTAGAAGTTAAAATTATTGTGGACAAAAAAAGTCTGCAATATATTGATGGTACGGAGCTAGATTATACCAAAGAAGGCTTGCAGGAGGGGTTTAAATTTACCAACCCAAACGTAAAAGATGAATGCGGATGTGGTGAAAGTTTTACTGTATAAACGTTAAATTATTTAATCATGAATAAAATGAATAAAGAAAATGAGTTAGCCAAACTGCACAAAAAATTATACAAGATCTTAACAGAGGATGCTTTTACTGTATTTGAAATTCCACCAAATTTTGATTTAATGAGTGCTTCGACTCCATTAAATAATAAATTGCATGAACTACAAAAAAAGTTTCACCCAGATAATTGGACTAGCAACCCATCAATATATGGTTTAATAACGCGGGTATCTTCTCATATAAATAGTTGCTATCAGGAATTAAAAAACCCGTTATCGCGATCCTTATTGCTATTAAAGCTAAACGGGTTTCACCTAGATTTAGCCAAAAACACCCAGATGCCGCAGGCATTTCTATTTGAGCAAATGGAGTTTCATGAATTACTGGATGAAGCTGCAAATGATTGCGATAAATTAGAACAATTAGAGCAAAATTTAGAAAATAAACAAAAAACGGTGATTGAAGAATTAGGCAGCTTATTTAATCAGAAACAATTTGAACAAGCTCTAGAATTGACTAAACAATTAAGTTTTTATCAAAAATTAGCTGACCTGATAAGCAGGCAATACCCTTGACAATGAATAAAAAATATAGAAATGAAGAAAAATGGCATTATTACAAATAGCTGAGCCTGGACAGCAGGAACTACAGCCACACATAAAAAATATTGCAATCGGTATTGATTTGGGTACTACCAATTCACTAGTAGCCTCGGTAAAAAGTGGGCGAGCAGTAGTACTTAATGATTATGATGACAATTCTCTCATTCCATCCATAGTGCATTATGGACCGCAAGAAATATTAGTCGGCAAAGCTGCTTCTGCACAGCGTGCAGTTGATCCTGAAAATACCATAGCCTCAGTTAAGCGCTTTATGGGGAGAAGCATAAAAGATTTGCCAGCCACTCACAAATACCCATATAAATTTATTGATAATAGTGATAACAATAATCGTCATGATGATGACAACAACATTGATAATGATAGCGGTGATAGTTGTGCTAATAATCAAAATAAAATAATAAATATTATGACACAGCAGGGCAAAAAAAACCCAATTCAAGTATCTGCAGATATTTTACTTTATTTAAAACAAATTGCAATAGCCAGATTGGGTGAAGAGCCCACTGGAGTAGTGGTTACTGTGCCAGCATATTTTAATGACAGCCAGCGCCAAGCGACCAAGCAGGCCGCAATATTTGCTGGATTAAATGTAATACGCCTGCTTAACGAACCAACTGCCGCAGCAATTGCCTATGGTCTGGAAAGCAACAACGAAGGTACATTTCTGGTATACGATTTAGGTGGGGGCACTTTTGATGTATCAATTTTACGGTTAAATCGCGGAATTTTTGAGGTGGTCGGGGTTAGCGGAGACACTTATTTAGGCGGGGATGATTTTGATCAAATTATCTATGATATTATAGTTGAACAAATTAACTATGCACCTAAACATGATTTTAAAAACTCTTCTGAAACCGAGCAGATACGTCAAGCTGCTAAAATCATAAAAGAACAGTTAAGTCTGCATGAAAACGTTCACTTTACGCTAAAATTAGATAATCAAGAACTTAACCATGAATTCAATATAAATATTACTCGCGCTGAGTTTAATAATAAAAGCGCAGAATTAGTTAGTAAAACTCTAACTCTAATTAAAAAAGCTCTGCGTGATGCCAAGCTAACTCCACAGAGCATCAATGAAGTTATTTTAGTGGGTGGATCAACTAGAATGCCAAATATACGGCAAGCTTTAACTGAATTTTTCGCTAAACCGCCACTAACTAACCTTGATCCAGATAAGGTAGTAGCTCTAGGGGCTGCCATTTTAGCCGATGTTCTGGTAGGAAACCGTCGAGATGATTGGTTATTACTAGATGTAGCCCCGCTATCATTGGGCATAGAAACTATGGGCGGGTTAGTGGAAAAAATCATCCCCCGCAACTCGACTATTCCAATTAGCAAGGCCCAAGAATTTACTACTTATCAGGATAATCAAACAGCCATGTCTATCCATATAGTACAAGGTGAACGGGAATTAGTCGCCGACTGTCGCTCTTTAGCTAAGTTTAGTCTCAAAGGTATTCCGCCTATGGTTGCTGGAGCGGCTAGAATAAAAGTAGTTTTTCAGATTGATGCAGATGGGCTGCTGTTAGTCAGCGCTGCTGAAGAAACCTCCCATACTGCGAGCTCCATTGAAGTGAAGCCTAGCTTTGGTTTAACTGCAGATGAAATCAGTCAAATGCTTAGTGACTCAATTAGCCACGCTCCGGACGATATGAATAATCGACTGCTTAGTGAGGCGATCGTTGATGCCAACGCCTTAATTAAAACAGTAAATAATGCTATAGCTAAACACAGTAATTTATTAGATGATACACAACAACAACAAATTATGATAGCTATGGACAAACTCGAGAAAATTATACAAAAAAATACACTAGCTTTACCAAGTGAACAGCCTCAAATACATATGCCACATAACACAGCTACCACTGATAAGCTAGAAGATAATTTAGATATAAAAGCTCAAACAGCGTATATTAAACAATTAACAAAATCTTTGAATGAATTGACTCAAAATTTTGCTGCTGCATTAATGGATGAAGCAGTAAGGGTTGGTTTAACCGGACAGAGAATAGATAAAATATGAAAAAATATAAAGACAGAGAACAAATTTACCTTGAAGATATGAAAGAGCATCCTTCTAATATCTGGAAATTGCTTTTTTCTTCACATCAAGACGCTTTATTTAGACGACTGCGTCGAACCATCGTAATTTTGGTAGTTTATTCAATCGTTGCGGTTTCGGCTCAAGCAATTTTTGATAAGTTTTTTGATCGGATGGAAATTAGCAACTTGGGGCAGTTTCACCTAATTTTTAGCTTTGTCATATCTATATTAATTGCCTTTCGCGTAAACAGTTCTTATGCTAGATGGTGGGAGGGTCGCGGTCATTGGGGCAGCTTAGTCAATAACTCACGTAACTTAGCATTAAAATTTAATAACTTTATTAGTTTAAGTAAAGAACATAAGTTTACCGAATGTTTAAAAAAATTCCCACTGCTTCTGCAATATCATTTGCGTAAGGAAGCCGAAGAGAGCAAAAATTTAGTCAAAACATTGGGTATAAATTTTAATCCAGAGGCCCATTTACCCTCGGTAGTGATAAATTACATGTACAGCACTATTAATCGTTACCGGCACAACGGCATAATTACTCTCGAACAATATTTAGCGATGGATGTACATTTAGCCAATATCATTGATATAGTAGGAGGATGTGAAAAAATTGCCAATACTCCAATTCCAGCACCGTTTAAAATTTTTGTAAACCAAGCCTTATATTTTTATATGGTTTTCTTTCCTTTTGGCTGGGCAGAAACTTTTGGCTTTTTAATTATTCCTATCGTAGTAGTATTTATTTACGTTTTACAAGGAATGGAAATTTTGGCTGAGGATATGGAAGATCCATTTGAAAAAAATTATTGTGGACATAACAATAATTTACCGTTAGAATCAATTGCCTCAGCAATTGAGAACAATATAAAATCAATAGTTAATTTTTAACCTTTTATTTTTTCATGGGTCTTTTTACAAAAAATAGTTCATTTCGATTGAATATTTGAGCCAAGTAAATTCATCATATAATAGCATACCTCCTGGCATCCATTGCCTGTAACACCTGATATGGCAAATACTTTATCAAAATTAGTATTAGTCTCAAATTG
>JAUPUP010000155.1 GCA_030917485.1 Pseudomonadota bacterium | reverse complement strand
TTAGTTATGCCATTTGTCATCGTCATCGCAGTTGTTATCTATTGCTTGCGTGATTTTATTATTCAGCTCTTGTTTGCCAAATCATTTGGAGCTATGCGTGATATGTTCTTTTGGCAATTACTTGGCGATTGCTTCAAAATTGCTAGTTATGTATTGGCTTATTTAATGTTGGCAAGGGTTAAAACCAAGTTATTTATGATCACCACAATTATTTGGGGCGTGAGCTTTTCGTTTCTCAGTTATGTATTTATAAATGTGGCAGGAGCAGACGGAGCCGTTATAGCATTTGCGTTAAGCTATATGATGTATTTTTTATTATTTGTATTTTTATATATAAAAAGATGGCTGTTTTGAGTGAAAATATCTAACGCTATCTATGATTACAGTGACATGAGATTACACTCAATTCATGATTATAAAATGCCGATTAGTATAGACCAAAAGAGGATTGTAGAGAATAAGAGTAGTTTATTTCAATTCGTCTAATAAGAGTATTTATTGTGCATGAAAATTAGCTGCTGAATGTATTTCTACAAAGTGGCAGAAATTTGTCTTGACTTAAGAGTGCACTATAAATTTAATGGACAGGATAAGATTTATGAAAATAGTTCAAGTCATCAATAGCCTTGGTGGTGCTGGTGCAGAGAAATTAGTCTTTGATTTGGCTTTACTACAACATGAACTTGGTCATGAAGTCACCGTAATTACACTTTATAACTTTGATGATATATATGGGAAGAGACTTGCAACTTCGGGGGTGCCAGTAATTAATCTTGGAGTGAAAAAATTCTCTGTTTTTACTGCTCTCAAACTACGTAGATACATTAAAAAAATTTCTCCAGATATAGTTCATAGTAATTTATTTCCAGCGAATTATTACGCGGTTCTTTCATTGATAGGTTTGAAAATTAATAAAATAACAACGGAACATTGTACCTTAAATAACAGAAATCAAATTAAATTATTAAAACCTCTTGAGGCATTTATTTATGGTCAGTATGATATAATTGCGGCAATAGGTGATGGTGTTGAAACTCTATATAAAAAATATCTTCCAGAATATGAAAAAAGAATTATAAAAATCAATAATGGTGTAGACATCTGTAGATATCAAATTGAGAAAGTAAAAAAACAGTTTATTGGTATTGATGAAAATATGTTTATTGTAACTATGACTGCAAGGTTTGAAGCGCAAAAGGATCAAGAAACGTTGATACGTGCAATTTATAATTTGCCAGCAAATATTATGTTGATCTTAGTTGGTGATGGTTCTAAAATTGGAGAGGCTAGAGACTTGGTTAGTAGTTTATGTATTGAAAATAGAGTTTTATTCTTGGGTTTTAGGCAAGATATACCACAAATACTTTCGTTGTCAGATGTTGTTGTGTTATCATCCCATTGGGAGGGGTTTGGACTTTCTGTGGTGGAGGGAATGGCTGCTGGTAAACCTGTGATAGCATCAAATGTTGAAGGTCTGCGTGAAGTTGTTGATGATTATGGACTTTTGTTTAATGTTGGAGATGATTTGACATTATCAAAGCATATCTTAGATTGTTATCAAGATAGAGCTTATTATGCTAGTTTGGCAGAGAAAAGTAGGATTCGAGCAAAGGATTTTGATATTAGAGTTACAAATGAGAGCTATCTTAAAATATATTCTTCTTTGATAGGTTAATAGTTTGTGATTTGGTAAAGATTAAAAATAGAAAAATGAAAGGTTATTATGTGTGGGATAGCGGGCTTCATTGACAAAAATACTCATTATGACACGTTAAATACTGCCAAGCGGATGGGAAATGCTCTTTTCACACGTGGACCTGATAGTTCTGGTATTTGGAGTGATAATAATTTAGGGGTTAATTTAATCCATCGGCGTTTAGCTATTTTAGACTTATCTGTGGCAGGTCATCAACCGATGGAGTCAGCTTCTGGTCGCTATATAATAGTATTTAACGGCGAGATTTATAATTTTAAAGATATTAAACAGAAATTAGTTGCTCAGCATGGTGTTATTAATTGGCGAGGGCATAGCGATACCGAAGTTATTTTGTGTGCAATTGAAACTTATGGGTTTACAGCTACTTTGCAATTATTGGAGGGGATGTTTGCTATTGCGTTATGGGATCGCGATTCACAACAACTGCTCTTAGCTCGTGATCGAATTGGTGAAAAACCATTATATTATGGTTTTTTCAACGGAGTGTTTGGCTTTAGTTCAGAACTTAAAGCCTTACAGAAACATCCAAAATTTGAGGCTAGTGTTAATCGAGATGCGTTGGGTCAAATGATGCTACACAACTGTGTTCCTACACCATTGTCTATATTCAACGGTATTGCTAAATTAACATCTGGTTGTTATCTTGAACTAAGTTATTCTAATTATATCTCTGGAATTTTACCAGAACCGATAAGTTATTGGTGCTTGTCAGAGCACATTAACGCTAGTTATGCGGGTAGTCCAGATGATGCTGTGAATGATTTAGAGCGCTTACTAACTAAATCAATAGCGGAGCAAATGGTTTCAGATGTGCCAATTGGTTGCTTTTTATCGGGCGGGGTTGACTCTTCAACTATAGCGGCATTAATGCAGCAACAGTCAGCAACCCCGATTAAAACGTTTAGTATTGGTTTTGATAATTCTGAATACAATGAAGCAGAATATGCTAAAGTCGTGGCTAAACATTTAGGTAGTGATCATACGGAGCTCTACGTTAGCGAAAAAGATGCTTTAGCTGTAGTTCAGCGTTTGCCTATAATTTATGATGAACCATTCTCTGATTCATCACAAATTCCTACGTTCCTATTGAGTCAATTAGCTAAAACACAAGTTAGTGTCTCTTTATCTGGTGATGCAGGCGACGAGTTATTTGCAGGGTATAATCGCTATTTGCATGCGGATAATTTATTTTCTAAAGCTCGACAAATTCCTAATTGGAGTAAGCCAATTGGGTTGAAATTACTTAACTTGTGTAATGTGAATGTTTTGGAACAAGTTGCTCGGTTTATTAAGTTACCAACTACGAATCTAAGTGATAAACTCTATAAAATTGAATCACTG
>JAUPUP010000154.1 GCA_030917485.1 Pseudomonadota bacterium | reverse complement strand
TGAAGCTTTAAATGAGCCAAGTTTAGCACGTCCTGGTTATCTTAAATCTGGACAGCTTAATCCAAGTAATGCTTCAAAAATAAAGCCCGCTAAATAGTGACTAAATGCATTTTGGTAACTATTTTTCAATGCTAATACTTGTGGATTAGCTATATCACTAAAATCATATTTCTTAATAATTTGGCTTTGTAGGTAATTACTCGTTTTATCTTTACCGTCTTTTGCTACGTCAATGGCTTCTTGATTATACAGTGCTTGATTATAATTTTGCGTAGCTTGTTCAATTTGATACATGCGTTTAATTTCCACTCGCGCATTATCTAAATTATTTAAGTCCATTTGATTTAACGCGTGCAGCGTGGTCAAGAAAGTTTTTTCATAGCCCCGTGGTTCATAATCATTGGCGCTATCATTTATTAATAAAGCTGTCGCCGAAGTACTTAATTTACCACCAGTTGTATTTGCCCAACTTAATGCCCACAGGTCAATTGAAGATTGTGCTTTACTAAAATAAAGGTTACTTGATTCGTAACTTTGATTTAAGCGTAGCAAAGAACCATACTCCATATTATACAGCACATCTGATGTACTTTCTGCCTGCATCGCGGTCATTAGATTTCCAGTATAAACATTATTTAAATGTTTATCACTCGTATTTTTATATGAACTTAGTGGATTATTCGCACAACCAACTAGCGTTAAGCCAGCAATTACAGTTAACAATAATTTATGATTCATAGTATCCCTTAATAAAAAATAAAACTCTACACGGCAGGAAGATGGTGGATTAGTGTAATACAGCAACCTTAATCAGTAATTAAACCCAAAGAGATTAAAATAATTCCGCACCAGATGTAGATAAAAACGATAGGATAGATTATTCTAAATAACTATTTATCCATTAACCAGCTGTTATCACCTCTTGATCGTATATTGTAATTAAATTAACATTTCTGTGAGCATACTCCATTGTAACTAAATTCAACACTCTTGCCTAGTACCCCAAACGGGGAGCGCGATAAAAAGCAACAATCAAGCAGCGCATACAGCACCAAATTTAGCAATAAAACCCACACGCACCAAATATAAGAAAATTTAAACTACACTGTTTGTTGATTATGTGTTTTATTAAAGTACACTGTTTTTAGAAACCTGTAGCATTTACGCACCTATTCAAAACAAAATCACACTTCATTTACTAAGAAATCTCTTGCCGTGTAACTTTTAAAGATAATTTGTTGGCATCATAATCATTCTCTAAATGTAAAGTCAAAATAATAAGTCAACTATAACTACATTTTCTGATTATCTTGGTGTAAATCTAATACTGTATTAGAATAATGGCAATCCAAGCAAATTCATCCATAGCGCCACAGCATAGTTAACACATTACTCGACTTAGCTTATTGAATAAGTAATTTATTCGTAACCAAACTATACGTTATAATAGATAGACTTAAACAGTCATAAATCCTTGGTTAAGCATTGAAAATAATACTATCAAGCCAAGATGAATAAACTTCCACGCCAAAGATAAAGCGTACCAAAAACATTTAAATGGAGACTCGTGGTTTGAATGCAAGTAAATTAGAACCTCAATGGCATGCCTTATCCATAGATGAAACCTTACTCCAATTAAAGAGTCACCCTAATGGCTTAAATGATGCCGAGGTAACTAAGCGTTTAAACCACTACGGTTATAATATACTGCCACCAGCTAAATCCGTGAGTTATTTAAAAATATTCCTCAGTCAATTTAAAAATGCTCTAATTTATATTTTGCTAATCTCGGCACTGATTTCCTTATTTGTCGCAGAATATACTGATGCTAGCGTAATTTTAATTGTTTTATTAAGTAATGCCTTTATTGGGAGCATTCAAGAATATAATGCCGCTAAAAATGCCGCCAATCTCAATAGCCTAATTAAAACCCAAGTCCGCGTCAAACGCAATGGACAGTTAGTCCATGTTAATGCAGCCAATTTGGTGCTAGGTGATATAGTTGTTTTGGAAGCAGGCAATAAGGTTCCCGCGGATCTACGTTTAATCGAAACTCAACAATTACGAATTAATGAAGCGCTTTTAACTGGTGAATCCAGCAGTGTGAACAAAAATTGTGCGCGCGTGGCGCTCAATTCATCGCTAGGCGATCGAGTTAATTTAGCCTTTAGCGCCAGCCAAATTAGTAGTGGGCGTGGCGTGGCAGTGGTAGTTGCGACCGGCATTCATACCGAAATTGGCAAAATTGCTAAAGTTATGGCAAACGAAGTCAAACTTACCGCCCCACTAGTCATGCGTATGGAGCGCTTTACGCAGCATCTTTCAATTATCGTATTGGCACTATGTTTTGTCTTTATGCTGCTGGCACTATGGCGGGGATTTAGTTTTCACGAAGTTTTCTTTCTCTCCATCGCTTTAATAGTTTCCGCAATCCCTGAAGCATTACCCATTGCAATTACAGTCGCTTTATCGGTAGCAAGCAAACGGATGGCAAAACGCAATGTGCTAATTCGTAAGCTGGCTGCGGTTGAAGGATTGGGAAGTTGCAGCATAATTGCCAGCGATAAGACTGGCACTTTAACCGTGAATCAACAAACCATTAAAATTGTGCAATTTGCCAGTGGAAATATGTTACAGATTGGTGGTGAGGGTTATAACGCTG
>JAUPUP010000017.1 GCA_030917485.1 Pseudomonadota bacterium | reverse complement strand
ATATTTTTCTTGAGCGCACAAATCGTCTGCTAATTCTTGTCCTAGAGAGACATATTTTTGTGGAACATGGTAATCACTAAACTTGTCTAATATTTTTGCCCATTCCGTGATAGTTGGATAACTATCTTTTATTTGCAAGTCACATATAGTTTTCCTGTGGAATTTCTCTATAATATTTGCTGCAATTTCTATTGCTTCATTATCACGGTGTGGGAAAAGTGATTTTAGAGTGACTCCAGTACCTATTTTTTCAAGTAATAATATATTATGCGCATCATCATTGGCAAGTAGTTTATTAATGCAACGTCCTTGAAAGTATACTAAACCTAGTTTTTCATTGCTAAACTCATTATTATCAAGTAATATTTTTAATATTATATTCACGTTAAAGAGTTTACTAAATCCACTTGCAACATAATTAAACGATAAATTACTCATCGTTTGTAAATTATCCAATTGCCATTTATTGCTTGCATACTTAATTGACTCTGGTAATCGCTTTAGCCACTCTATACCACGTTCACCAAAAGTATTAATAATTTGTGTTTCAAATGATAATGGTAATGGTGTGTCTATAGATCTGTCTATCTTATATTTTAAAATTGGCACAAACCGATTCTTCATTATGGGCGATTCACGTGTTCTAACTTGAATGCATCCCATTTTTTTATAAAAATCAGCAGCATTCGGGTCAGATTCTAGAATAAACTCATCTTTACCAATAGACTTAACAAAATCAATACAATTTAGCCACATCATTTTGCCAATTCCTTGCCCAATATAATCAGGATGGATAAAGAAATCTTCTAAGCTTAATGGAATAGCTTCATTCTTATTCATTGCAAATGCATAAAATCCGACAAGCCGTTCAAAATCAAAAAATAATTTAAATGTATTGTTACGAATGTTCTCAGCGGTAATATGATACTGATTCATAAATTTAGTCATAAAATCATCATCATAGCCCCAATATGCTTTAGATTCTCTGCATAACTCCCGGATAGCTTCTATATCAGATAAAACAGCATCTCTAATTTTAATGGATTTGTTGTATAACATTATTCCTAATATTCCCGCAATTTGTGTACTAATGGTTGTCCATCTGTTACAAAGCCGAGTTTGGCGTAAAAATTTTCTGAAGGCTCACTTGGCCATACAATAATAATTTCTAAATTTTTGCTTTTTGCCCACTCTTTAATATATGTAATTAACTGGTGTCCAAACTGTTTGTTCCTATATTCTGATAATGTAAATACATTAGTTAAATAACCAATAGGGTCAATTATATTATTTGGTCTTGGAATTTTATTAACTACACATAAAGACGCACAAGAACAGAGCTTATCATCTAAAAATACCCCAAAGTGAGTATACGTTTCCTGCATATGAGAACTAATTAGCACTGATAAACAGTCGGTAATAAAACTATCTTTTTGTGATAATTGTAATGCAGGGTTTTCCTCACACTGAAATATCCAACGTAGCTCTGACAATGTTAAATATTCATTATTATTTAAAACTCTACATTCTGGCATTATCTTGCTCCGGCAGCTGCTTCAAATAATGTGAACAAAACTGAAATACGTTATATATATCGTCTAAATGAGAGACTTTACAGTTATTATATTCCTCAAACTGTCCTTGCGTATATTCACGTATTACCGAACTCCAGAATTTATATGCACCTGCATTCTCAGGTAAACACATTACTTTCCATTTGCCAATAAACTGATTAAAACAATCTACAGCAATACGCCTACCAATACCTGCACGTTTAAATTTACGAATGATAAAAAATTGTGCCACATTAAAATCAACATCTGGATTCATTCCCCTTTTATCAATAATAACAAACCCCGCTATTTCATCACCACAATAAATCAGAAATGGAAACTGTGTTTTTGGGTTATCCCAATACATCTTAAAGTCTATACATTCATATAGCCCATTGAGAGGTATTTCCCAGCCGGTCTGATGCCCCAAATACTCGCTCATATCATAAACATAAAACCTCGCCATATTCTGAATTGTATGATAATTTGCTATACCAACAGGTACAAGCCTAACTGATGCATTCATATTATTTAGCCACCAAATCCTTGAAATTACACAAAATCATGTTCATATTAGCGATTATAATCATCATTTTTGATGACATTAAATCCATACCATCCCCAGTGTACTCTGTGATGTTGAATAAGCCCATTATTTATCTCCATAACTTCTACAAAATCCATTTGCTCACCAGATGGAGTTAGGCGTGGATACTCCCACATAATGGTTTTACCATCAGTAAAATATTTATTTTTGTAATATTTGCGAACGAGTGGTTTACGTTTAGCTACAAGTTCAATTAATTTTCTTAATTCAACCCTACCATTACAAATACCACTTTCTTGATTCAATAGATGTGGGATTAATGGACTTTCGACTACGGCATTCGGGGTATAAAGTCTCAATAACCTATCAACGTCATTAGTTTTTAATGCTTCATCCCACTCAAGTGCTATTTTCTCAGCTACTGTTTCTAAATTATGTTCAGTCATGGTTGCTTATTCCTCAAATTAATCAATTTAACTATTGCTTATTTATTCCAATATATTAGTAACTTCAAGAGCTTTTTTCTGCTCCTTTATGTTTTTCTTTTTCTCACCCAATGCAAATATTTGCTCTATTGTTTTAATCTCATTAGGTACTAACTTTGAAAACCGTTTATAATACATCTCTTCAATAAAATCTGGCAATGGTATTTTCCATGGCTCTTGATCATGATTATCTAATTTACCGAATTTTTTAGGATTCATACCTAATTCTCTTGCCATCTGGATTTGGGTGTAAGATAACCTGAATTTCTCACGTGCATCTATCCAAATTTGTAATTTTAGCGGTATTGTTTTCATATTATTCTATATATTCTCTAATACTAGATTTCTAATTTTATGTTTACTCACTGTTTGCTGCAAAAATTTTAATTGTTCAGGATTAGCAGAACCCGTTGCAATAGTGTAGGCATGATTTGTACTTGCATGACAATCTCTTCTAATTAACGGCAATATATGATCAACATACTCTACTACATCTAATACGCAAGCTGCGGCTTCGATATATACTTTTACACATGCTTTTTCATCTATTGGAGCCATCCACATACCACATTCATCTGCAAAAACTATATTATCTCCCCATTCTAAATTTTTAATTAAATCAAAGAGAATCTTAAAACACGCAACAGCGTGACTAGGATTTTGATTTGCTAATTCCATGGTATCTGCTAGTAAATCCGCAATCTTATCAAACCATTCGTCAGTTTCTTTTGGGATATTCATATAGTTTTTTGAATTCATATCAAATGGCGCATAATACACTTCATTTAATGAGTCTTCTTGAAACTGCTGAATTTCTTGTAATAATTGCTCAGGATTAATCTGACTTTTGACTTGGTTTTGATTAACCATTTGTGCTAAACTGCCAAATACATCACACTTGTCTTGGCTGGACATTTTAGAATAACAATTCTGGAGTAAATCTATCAATAGCTCATTCTCTTGCTCTTTGAGATACTCAAATAAGTTCCTTTTAGTCATGTTGATACCCTAACATATATACTTTTCATACTTTTTCCGTGATAGATCGAATAAATTTTTTCATTTCAGCTTGAAATGCTGGATGCCTTGGATATTTTCCTTGTATGCGTGTAAAAAATGCAACTGCATCTACTCTGTTAGTGAATTTTATTGCTTCAGCGCAAGCAGCTGTTAATAATGCTACTCTTGAATATGCACTTCTATGTTGATTGCTGACAATAGCGATTACCCTATCTTCTGTAACTTTTAAACACCAATCAATCATTTCTGGGGTACATAAAGAATTGTTAAGCTGTTTATGTATGGCTAATATTTTACTATCAAGCTTAGAGTTTAAAAACTGTTGTAACGCTAATGGCAATTTATCAATTGATTGTGATGCTGATATAGCAGTTTGCAGGAGACAATAAGCCACAAAAATTGGCTGTGGGTTTTCACCTGAACTCCATCCCACATATTTATGTACTCTTGCCAAGTTAAATGCTTGACCAATTTCACCAGATAACAAATACGCATACATTAATAATGCTTGAGTTGGGCGTGCAGGTCTCTCTGGTTCAAAAGAATATCCTCCATGATAAGGTTTATCAATATGACTTTTGATAGTATTGATTGCATTTAGTAAAAGTGCATGCTTATTTAACCGAATACTTTGATGAAAGAGTAAAACTAATTTTGCTAAATCAGGTTTTGCATCAAATGAAATACGCACTCCCATATCTGCTATCTCAGACTTATTTACTTGATTCCCACAATAGGATAATTTATCTGCAATTGCAGCTCTAATTGGTTTATCTTTAGCTAAAACCTCAAGAGCATAATTAGCAGCAACAATACCATCAGTATATTTATTATTTTTGATTAATTCATCAATCCAATCTAAAAATATTCTTGGATGATTTACACCATTGGTTTTTGCCAGATTTTCCAAGCCATTAATACCATTTTGCAAAAACACTGCTTCCCGTAGCAGAGTATCATTATATTCTGAGAAATCAGTAGTACTATTTAAAGCCTCAACCCATAAGTTTAAAAATTGATCAAATTCCGGTAATGGTTCTATAGAAATGCCAATAAGGTCTTTTAATGTTATAGTACTGTGTGATCTGTATTCGTGCATATCCTCTAATATGGCATTCACTCTAGTATTAGATGTTTCACATAAATAAATACTTCTAAGTGCTTTCGCAATGACTTCACTCGCTTCAATATCAGGGATGTCATCAATTTTTACACCTCTACCATAATCATCCTCAATAGAAAATATAGCAAATAATCTGTGGTATGCTATTCTAGCAAGTGCATAATTACCGTAATCATACAAAGCTTCTACTTTATCCAGTAATACGCTAATTTCTGGCACAAGATCGTCATATCCCGATAAAGAATCTTCATCATCATAATCTTCCCAGTCAGGCTCATCACTACTGCGCGATTCAATTTCCTCCTTTAGGGCTTCAATATCATCTAAAATATCATCTTCATAGGCAATAATTGGACTCTCACTGGAATTATTGTCATTCGATGTTGGAAATGAATGATGGGTATGCAGCGTAACTTTATTTAAAAATGTATGCCTGTCACTTGGCAATGTTTCTTCAGCCATTGCACTAATAATTGACTTAAGCTCATCATGTGATAATGAATTAAGGATTTGAGTATACTTCTCAGTAAATTCTTTTAAAGATAATCTTGCTTCGTTCATAATAATTTATATTCTTTAATCCTAGTTATTCTTTCATCTGCCTACAAACATACAGAAAAATCAATGGCTTTTATAAATGCTCGTTGTGCAAATGATAATGAAGTTAATGATTCTTGTAGTGCATCTATCATACTTTGATCTTTACCTGTGTAAGTAGCATTAATCATGGCAATTAGCAAAAACAGCTGATAATTACCATTTTTAATTTCCTCATATAATGGTAATAAATCAGCTAATATTTCTTCGCCTTCAACCCATCCCCAACCACCATTATCATCATTAATTGTAATATCAAGCAAAACATAATCGCCATATGTTTCATACTCAATAGCATATTTAATTAAATATGGCTTGAGTTTATTTATATCAATGTCTTCTTTTTTATAACGAAACATAAGTTGTAACGTACCAAAATTACAGATATAGAAAAATACATCAAAATATTTTGCTAATATTTCTTTTGGGTTACCACGGAAATCACCATAGTTATAAGTATATGAAACGCCATGAGATGTTACTTTAGTACGACTTGATATAGCTCGCATTTCTGTTCTAACTTCTGATGATATTGGTTTGTTAATATTGCAGAATTCATAATATTGGTACTCACTCATTTTATACCCTCAATTTTCGATAATGATCTAAAATAAATTATTATTTAATTTTTGCACACCATATTTTACCTCATCCCAATTAATCCATGACAAATTCACTAAATAAAGAGCATATCGTATTATCACCCAAAAAACCATTTCAGCAAATTTTGCTACATCATGCTACATGGCTTCTAATCATGCTACAATCTACCCCTATAAATCATAAATAAAGAATTAATATGGAACAAACTCTCCACCCTGAATGGCAATTGCCGCTACCATTAATAACTAATACTGATAGCCCACAGCAGGTATACCCTATTGACAGCTTGCCAAACATTATCAAAGAAGCAATTACTACCTATCAGCAGTATGGACAACAACCAACTCCATTAATTGCCTGTAGCGCACTAGCTAACATATCCCTAGCATGCCAATCATTAGCAAATGTAGCAAGAGATCATTTATTAGTTAGTCCAATTTCACTATATTTTTTAGTAGTAGCTCAATCTGGAGAACGCAAAAGTGGCGTAGATAAAACTTTTGGTGCAGGTATACGTAATTGGTAATTGGCAAAAAAACACTATAGAAAATCTGATGCCAGAAGCGTCATCAAGTAATTTATTTTTTCGAGGTCTACTTTTACCCATCTGTTTTTTGTTGCGTTTCATATTCGAATTTGCGTATATAAGTACCATGAAAAAATAAAGTAAGAATTTGGATTTTCATGGTAAAATGTCTGGTGCGAATCTTTGAGGTGCGGGTTTACGAACCGACATCTCGCCCAAAAACTATAATTTGCTGTTTTAATTAGTGGTTGTTTTTGAACTATTGGAAATGTTGGAAATAAAATCCTTATAAATAAAGCGGTTAAAAATTCTATACGGAATGTAGGTATGAACCATATTATTAGTAGACCGGATATATTTGATAAAATAAATAGAGCTTTTAGAGTTACAAAAATAGTGTGTTTATTGGGACCTAGGCAATGCGGAAAGACTACTATTGCTAGAAAATTATTTCAGGTTAATAAAAGAAAATCACAAGATTCTGGATATTTTGACTTAGAAAAGCCTGCTGATATACGTGCGCTTGAAAATCCCGACTTTGTGTTACCTCATTTAAAAGGTCTAATTGT